>JAFDHS010000091.1 GCA_019308655.1 Deltaproteobacteria bacterium | reverse complement strand
GGCTCTTATTTTTTCTAATTTCCTGTTCTATTCTTGAAAAAGCTTTTTGTACACACCATAGCCTTCTTTTTCTAAATCTTCCTTGGGGATAAAACGAAGAGCCGCCGAGTTAATGCAATAACGCAGTCCCGTTGGTGCAGGCCCGTCATTAAATACATGTCCCAGATGAGAATCAGCGTATTTGCTTCTGATTTCAGTTCTTACGGAAAACCAGCTTCTATCTTCTCTTTCGACAATATTTTCAGGATCAAGGGGCCTTGTAAAACTCGGCCAGCCGGTACCGGATTTAAACTTGTCGAGTGAGCTAAACACGGGCTCTCCTGATACGATATCAACATAAATCCCATCTTTCTTATTATCCCAGTATTCATTTTTAAATGGCAGTTCCGTACCATTTTTTTGAGTGACTTTATATTGCAGAGGCGATAATTTCTTTTTAAGTTCTTCTTCGCTAGGCTTTTTGTATTTTGACATATCTCCCATTGGTTTTTCATACTCCATATTATTGCCCCACAGCTCTTTTAGCCGCCGGTCACGGCCACATTTAAACCGGTAAAATTTATATTTTACGGGGTTTTTTTCGTAGTAATTCTGGTGATAATCTTCTGCTTTATAAAATTCTCCAGCCCTAAGGATATTTGTTGCGATTGGTTTTTTAATTTGATCGGACTTTTCGAGTGTAGCTTTTGATTCTTTAGCCAGACGTTTTTGATTATCTGTGATATAAAAAATTGCTGTCGAATATTCATGGCCACGATCACAAAATTGACCATTTGCATCTGTAGGATCAATGCGCCGCCAGAATAATTTCAAAAGCTTCCTATATGTTATTACAGAAGGATCATAAGTAATCTGGACAGCTTCTATATGCCCTTTTTCGCCGTAGTCTTTGTAGGTTGGGTTTGCGCCCGTTCCTCCTGTATAACCGGAAATAACATCTTTGACTCCGGAGATTTTCTGAAAGTCTGATTCCATGCACCAAAAACAACCACCGGCAAAAATGGCTTTTTCATAATTTTGTACGGCAAATGAATCCATGCACATACTCCATCCCATTAAAAGCAATGATACAATCACTATAAGACTTTTTTTCATAGCGATCTCCTTTTTGCTTTATTCCAAACCATATACCTGTCTTGGAGCAATATATTGTGGAAACCTGTTAATTAAATTCAAGCATATCTTAGAACACATATGACAAGCATCAACGTATTCATCCTCATGCTGAACATTGTGTTCTTTGGCCAATTGAGCAGGCCCGCCTTTTAGCAAAGGCCCGCAGATTGGGTGTGCATCAGGATCATAGTTGTTAACCAAATCTGATAATGGTATTTCCCACATATTGCCCATACTCAAGCCCTGGCAGAGATGGACAAAACCAAACGAATCAATGTGAACTCTTTTGGGATTTCTTAAATCTTCAAAAGGACATTCGGTAAAGCTTTTCCATGAATTCCTGGGCAACCCTTCTGTCAGCTTCTCTATTGCCCTCCCTCTTAATTTAGGACCACCTATGTAAATTGGTTTTCCTTTAACTTGTCCTTTGTTTTTTCCAATCATGGGTTTATTAATGCAAATTGAATTTACATTTATACCTATTTTTTGTGCGGCGGAAAAAGCTCGTTTAGCGGAATTAGCAATTTCCTCTCCGTGATGAAATGTGTCATCACTTACTTCAAGCGTCGAAAGCCCCGAATTACTGAGAGGACGGAGCCAAAACTCTGCATCTTCCTCAGTTGTTGCCCAATATGTATTTGTTTCTATTGCCGTTTTGAACCCTTTAGCACTAGCGAGTTTGATACATTCAAGTAATAATGGATAAAATAAAAAAGGCTCACCTCCCTCAAAACCTACTGCTTCTATTGTCCCGATCTTTTGCAATTCCTCAAGAACATCTCTTACCTGATTCAGGGTAAATGTACCCTTTGAACGCGGGCTGCAATATAAGAAACAATGATCACATTCAAAATTACACATGTAAGTTAGAATAAAATGGACTCCGGTTAGCATAAGGTTCCCATCATTTAACGCCCAGCATAACAGGCTCGAGTTTACGAGCGTCCTTGTTCATGCTGATGTTATCTAATTTTTGATACTAATTCACCTTCAATGTATCGGTGTATTAAGCCCGAAATGAGTGTTTGGTAAGGGATACCCATTTCCAATGCTTTTCTCTGAATCCCTTTAAAATCATGATCGTAAAGACGGATTGTAATTCGTTTGTTTTTTTTAAAAGTATTCTTTGCAATGGCTTTTATGTTTTCTATTTCCTTTTTCGAAGGTGAGGAAAGTTTCATGTTTCCGCTTTCGTAAGCATCTAAAATATTTTTTCCTACTTTATCGTATTTCATTTTTTCCATTTCTGGTGAGATTACCGGATGGGGGGGGCAACCGGTACCCAAAGGTCCTGGCATTTTCTGGAAGGAATTGGCCCGGTATTTCGGTATATCCCGGCCTCCAGTCTCGCCAGCAATCAAGCGAGGTAAAAAATTTGCAAAAGAGAATGATGTTAAACTATTAAACTAACTCCGCAGATCTTAAACACACTGGCCAGAGCTGCCTGAGTTAATTTGAATTTTTTTTATGCTTTTTCTGGTTAGCTCTGTTTTGGGCATATTTGTAAACTTCGTTCTTGTTTCTTTTGCCAATAGCAATAACAAGTACACATATTTCGTCATCAATGACTTCGTAGACGAGACGATACCCACTTACCCTTAATTTGATTTTATAATGATTTTTAAAACCGCGAAGTTGGCTGCCCTGTAAATGAGGGCTTTTGAGAAGCTCTTTTAATTTTTTTTTAAGCTGAATTTGAATGGTGTTATCAAGCTTTTTCCATTCCTTAAGAGCCGTTGGGAGAAATTTCAGTTTACAATTCATCTATATCCACTTCTATGGCTGAAATTTTCTCGTTTTGTCTTTCTTTTACTATAAATCCAAGCTGATAATCTTCGATACTCTCTAATAGCTCTTCATATGTTTCTGCAGGGATAAGGTACGCAGTTGGCTTATTATGGTTGAGGATAGCAATGGGTTCACCATCGGATTGGTCGATGAGTGCACTAGGGTTTCTTTTTAATTCTGATATGCTCGCAGAGCAGTTTGCTAAGACAGCTTTCATTTTGGCCACCATAAAATAGATTTAATTTCAGGTCTAAAATACGGTTATAATTTAGGACTAAATTATGGGTTCGTCAATGGTTTTTTGACTTGGCTATCAGTTGATGCCGAAAGCAAAGGTCCCGGTATTTTCTGGAAGGAATTGGTCCTATATTTCGGTATATTTCGGCCTTCAGTCTGGCAAGCCATCAAGCGAGGTGAAAAATTTGCAAAAGAGAATGATGTTAAACTACTAAACTAACTCCTCAAGTTCCCGACCACACCTTTGTTAGCGCATAATAGTTTAAAATTGTACGAGAAATTCTTTTGGATTGACGATTTTAATTCCCATGTAGTTTTTAATCGATTTTAAATGTTTATCCCCTGAAATTATATGTGAGCATTCTAAGGCAACAGCGCATTCAATGAACATATTATCGTCTGGGTCTTGTTCAATTATTTTTAAGGAAGGAGTTGATGCTGAAAAGATAATGTTATGCCCTTCTGAAAAAGTATGTAATAATTCTTGAAGTTCACTTTCGTTTTGCAGCCCAAGCCTTTTAAGGACTTCAACATATTCATCAACAATCTCTCTTGATAGGCAGAGTTTTATTTCCCCTTTTTTCCATAAATCAATAATTTTTTTAGGGTTGCCGCCAAAAAATGATGAGATAAAAACATTTGTGTCAATAACAACTTTTATCATTTTTCAGCTCTAACCTTTTGGATAATTGAATCAATGTCATCAGAACCGAACCCTTGCTTTTTGATTTTTGTTCCTGTTCGGCTCCAGAGGTCATCAATATAGGAGCCAATGTCTCTATTTTTCACATAACTTTCAAGTAGTTCCCTTACAACTTCACTTACATTTTTCCCTTCAGCTTTGGCAAAATTGCTAACCTTATTTTTGAGGGTTGGATCAATGCGGACAATCATTTGTGTTGTCATATGACACCTCCTTGTATGATATATTATATTAACAATATATACAGATGGAAAAAGGAGGTCAAGCGAAATGAGAGGTCAAAAATTTTTCGACCTGTGCAATCGTTATCTTGGCATATTTCGAGTTCGCGAGAGGAAAATTTACAGTTGGGCCTGAACGGTGTTATCAAATTCATTCAACCTAATCGATGACGTCCCGCACATCCCCCAATCACTGACCTGCCCACGGGTTACCTCAAGATTAGCTAAACAACAAATATAGCTATCATTTTCGAGTCGCTAAAATCGAAAGTATAGCGAACACGGCGCAAGATATCGTTATTAGTCACAAGTATGCCCTTATCGAAAATGCAGCTGTAAATTCGGTTTTCATAGATTGAATTCAACCGAAATCATGAAGCCTTAGAGCCTTTCTCCTTTTTTAATTTCCTTTTTTCTTTAATGCTTTTTTGTGGTTTTTTCTTTTCTTGTGATTTTCCTTTGTCTTTACCTTTTGCCATATAAAACCTCCAATCGAATACTTGTTTTATATATTTCGTTGAACATTTCGCTCAAAGAAATAATGTTTTGTAGAAATATAGAACTATTTACATCACGTTTCCATTATTCGAAATATTTCAAATTTTGGATTATTATTAGCACATAATGTCCGGCATAAGGCGCGGTGGCTTTTTTGCAGTCGCCCTTAATGCCTTTATTGGCCTGTTAATAGATGCAGGCATCTAATATGGAAAGTACGTCTGACAGCAAATCATCATTACCGTGTTCGATTCGTTTAGCGCGACGAGAGCGGAAGTCGACCGATTTAACTTGCTCAACCATAATAAAGCCCGTCAGTTTACTGTTTTTTGGAATAGGCACATGAAAGGGAAAACCACGATCTGTGTTCGTGACTGGACATACAATAACCAAGCCTGTGCTGCGGTTAAACAGGTCTTTGCTAACAACAAAAGCAGGGCGATGTCCTTTTTGTTCATGACCGGATTGTGGATCTAAAGTGATCGCGATGATATCTCCTTGCTTAGGGACATAAACAGCCATTTACCAGACCTCTTTACCGACCGGCTGACCCCAGT
>JAFDHS010000090.1 GCA_019308655.1 Deltaproteobacteria bacterium | reverse complement strand
AAAAATGACAAACCCCGGCAGCGTCTCTCCAGCCTGGCAGACAGGCTTAAAGCAAGGTAACAAAAAACAGGAATGCTTGCCCGCCCTGTTTTCATTCAATCGAAATATTGACATAAAGTATAATATTGGTATATTTATTACATCATTATGAAATTCGAATTTGATATTCAAAAGAGTGAAACCAACAAAAAAAAGCATGGGATCGACTTCATTGAAGCCCAGACGCTGTGGGAAGATCCCGACCGAATAGAAATTCCAGCCAAAACTATAGATGCACCAAGATTTCTGGTAATTGGTAAAATTTTTGGGAAATATTGGTCAGGAATCATAACGTACCGGACTGAAAAAATAAGAATTATTTCAGTCCGACGATCCCGCAAGGAAGAGGTCGAAATATATGAAAGCTAGTGAGTTAGACAAAAAATTTGATAACGGAGAAGACATTACCGAATTTATAGATCTTTCAAAAGCCAAAAGGCCTGGACAAAAACAAAAAAGAGTCAATGTGGATTTTCCCTTATGGATGATCCAACGCTTGGATAAGGAAGCAAAGCGCCTTGGCGTACCTCGCCAATCTATTATTAAAATTTGGATTGCCGAAAGATTACAAAGGGTTTAGTGGAGGTGACGGAAATTGGTTTTTAAACTACGATCTGCATCTGATTTTTTGGATTATCTCGTATATTATTTCTGCGGTAATACCCCAAATAGGCGTCTCCCGAGTATTGTAAACCAATATCCGGTGACGCCTGAATCCCCAGGATTCGGCATACCTTTCAGGTAAATTCAGCGCTTCGGTCGGCAGCAAAACCACTTTTTCACCGTTCTGATCCATATATGAAGATTGAATTTCCGATCTCACACTATATTTTTCCGGTTCATTGCGTTCAAAAAAAGATACCGGTAAAGTAAAAAGCTTTTCCACTTCATTTTTTTGAGGGGTCAATTCATCCGGACTTTTTATTTCGAGCGTCGCAATAAATGCGTCTACCGTTGCCCCTATTAAAGCGATGAGGGTATCAAGATTCCCGTGAATCTTTATTTTTTCTCTTTTAATCCCGATTTCTTCAACGGTTTCCCGAATAGCGGTCTCTTTATAGGTCAAATCACATTTGGGGTCATGACGGCCTCCCGGAAAACAAATTTCTCCTCCCTGTCGGATATGGGCGGCTCTTTTCTGAAATAAAAAATGGTATTCACCATCTATCAAAACCAGAGGCACCAATACCACGGAATTAAAGTATTTTTCCTTTCCCTGAATGCCGGGGAATTCAGGTAATTTTTTCTTTAATAGATTAAAATCGCCTTGTTTCATAGAGTTATGCTTGATTTATGTAACATTTCAATACATCCGGGCAATATAGACTTGAATTTCCCGCCTTCTCGGGAATGACAAACTGAAACCGTGATCGCCTGTCCTTGCCTCAAAAGCGGGAACCAACACTTTTTTTATCAGCCAAGATACCGGATTAATTAATCTTTTGTAATTTATTCTTAACAGGAATGACACCCGGATTTTTTTGATTCTTTCTTGTTTCCCTCTTCTTCTTCTTTTCCACCAAACTTCTTCAGCCCTTCAGCCAATTCCCTCAATTTTTCATCGACCATATAATTAATTGATCCTTCGAGGTAGGTCCCGTCAGGCTGTTTTTCTCCGGCCTTTTTATCGGTCAGGATTTCGATACCTTCATCAATGGTTTTTACCCCATAAATATAGAACTTTCCATTTTCCACCGCTTTGACCACATCCTTACGAAGCATAAGGTCTTTGACATTACTTTCCGGTATCATCACCCCCTGGCGGCCGGTGAACTTGATTTTAGAGCAACAGTCGTAGAAGCCTTCTATTTTTTGATTGACACCGCCGATGGCCTGTATTTCTCCTTTCTGATTGACGGAACCGGTAACCGCTATATCCTGTCTTAAGGGAAGACCGGAAAGGCTGGAAAGCAGGGCATAGACTTCGGTTGAAGATGCACTGTCCCCGTCCACACCGCTGTAAGACTGCTCAAAGGCAATGCTGGCGCTCATACTCAACGGTTTATCCTGAGCATACTTTTCTCTCAGGTAGCCGCTTACAATCAGGAGCCCCTTATTATAGGTATTACCCGACAAGTCGGCTTCTCTTTCAATATTGATAATGCCGGAGCGGCCCATGGAGGTGGAAGCGGTAATACGGGAAGGCTTTCCGAATGAATAATCCCCTACCTGATAAACGGCAAGGCCGTTAACCTGGCCGACCACCTTTCCGTCAACATCGATCATCAAAGTTCCACGATTGATCATTTCCTGAATATGCTCTTCAATCATGTTGGATCGGTATACCCTGGCTTCAATGGCCTTATCCACATGGCTTTCCCGGACCACCGCCTCATTTTCCCGGCCGGCCCAGTAATCCGCCTCCCGGATGAGATCTGTTATGACAGGAAAACGCGTAGCGATTTTTTCCTGACGCCCTGCCATGCGAACCGCATCTTCGACCAGTGCAGCTATGGCTGTTTTGTCAAAGGGCTTCAAATCCTCCTCATCTTTTTTTCTTTTGATAAACTCTGCAAACTGGCGGATGTTCTCTTCGTTTTTGTTCATGGCGGTATCAAAATCCGCTTTTACTTTAAAAATCTTTTTAACATCCGGATCATAGGCCATAAGCAGATGATACCACCGCTCATCCGAGATAATAACCACCTTAATATCCATATCAATGGGTTGCGGTTTTAAAGAGGTGGTGGTGAACAAATAAAAGGGATCGTACGTCTCAATCTCCATTTTTTTTGTTTTCAGTGATCGTTTGAGTGAGGGCCATACCCCCGGTTCTACAATGACATCAAGTAAATTCAGGACCAGATACCCCCCGTTAGCCTTAATAAAAGACCCGGCCGTAATTTTGCTGAAATCCGTCTTCCATACGCCGCTTCGATCAACAACCCTTTCTATACTGCCGAAAAGGTTCCGGTATGTGGGATAGGATTCCACAATCACGGGGGCTGACTTCTGATCAGCGTTATCCACCATAAGATTGACCTGATAAGGTTGAAAAAGATCGGCGGAAGCAGGCAAAAAGGGTATTCCAGGTGCTGGTTGCTGGGCCTGGGGCATGAAAATATGTAAATTCTCAGTCATATCCTCAAGCATGTCATTAAAGTACATATCAATCTCTTTAATTTTATATTTATCCCTTATGGGCACAACCAGTTGCGTTGCCGCTTTCATAAACATGAAGCGGTCCATTTCCTCAATATTTTCCTGAATCTCCTTTTGCAGATCTCTGAGTTGAAGGAAAATTTTGTCTATCTGATCTCTGAGTTTTTCCTGCTTTTTTTTCAACTCCTCAAACTCTTCCTTTGGGAACCTTCCCCTGTCCACCATATCTTCAACCTGATCAATATGCATGGGTTTTTCATCAACCAAAGGCATAAGTTCAGGCCGCCTAACCTGTCCTACCTGTATATCCACAAGAGCAAAACCCTGCTCCCGGACTTCCTTATCAAGCTCTTTGAAAAAATTTTTAGCCTTTTTCTCATATTGTTCCGCAATCTCTTTTTTTCGGCTCAGATAATCCTGACTGGTAAAAAGTTGCGGGATTTGCTTTTTAAGAAATTCTGTAAAATTATGAACTTCCTTTTTAAATTCCTGCCCTGTTCCTGCCTTGAGGCGGAGGAGGATAGGCGCCTCAGGATTTTTGAAATTATTCACATAACAAAGGTCGTCCGGTACCATACCCTTTTTCCGGGATATCTCATCGAGTAATTTTCGAACCGTGGACATTTTCCCCGTACCCAAGGCCCCTGTTACGAAAACATTGTATCCCTCTTTATTAATATCCATGCCAAAGCGGAAGGCCTCTATGCCTCTTTTCTGGCCGATAATCTTTTTCAGCGGTTCAACGTCTTCAGTACTTTCAAACGGCAAGGTGGCCGGATCAAGGCGCCATCTGAGTTTATCAACACTCACTGTTTTATCTGTTTTATTCTCGGGCATTTATGGACTCCTCATTTTTATTTATTTTAGATAGCTTAAAGTCTTTCAGGATAGCTTGGAAATTCAGATGAAATAAATTTTGATTCAAAGACAGGATCAAGAGTTTTCCAAGGGCAAAAAAGGGCTTCTGAAATAATGTATCTGAGGCAATTGATAATAAATTACTCTATTCTGATTTTAACTTCCCGGGCGTTTTCCGGTTTGTATTTAGGAATAAATACATTTAATATGCCGTTTGTATAGGTCGCCTCAACCTTGTCGAGCATTACCCGACAAGGGAGTGGAATGTTCCGGGAAAAAGACTCTTGTCTTACCTCAATTTTTCCACCTTTCTTAACGACTTCTTGTTTCATCTCCCCTTTAATGGTCAGGACACCATCGTTGATCGAAATGTCCAAATTCTCCGGATTAAAACCGGGTATCTCAGCATTGACAACCAAATGGTCCTTTGTTTGTAATAAATTTATAAAGGGAACCTTACTGATGACCCTTGGCAAAACAGGCATATCAAAATCATTGCACAACCTGTACATGAGGCGGTCCATATCTCTTTTCAATTTCCTCATTTCCTTATCTATCCATATGGTCAGCTCGGGCATTATTAAACCTCCTTTCTGTTTTCCGGATGGTTTAGTTTATTTATGATTATAAAAATTTTAAAATACGATTTCGGCTCGTTCCGTGAAACATTAATTATGGCAGGATATATTACGAATAAAATACGCAAAAAAATTATATCACAGTCAGTATGGTAAAAACACAAAAAATAATTTTCCGGAATGGACATTTTAAAAACCCATCAAAGGCTATGAAATAAAGTACACAATTTTATGTAATTGTGATGTCATTTACATAATCATAAATCCGGATTTCTATGAGTTATCATAAAACCTACCCGCCAACATTATCTATAACAAATTGATATTTAAATACAAATTAAATATTATAAAAATATCCGCTTAGTGGCACTTAAATTGCTGCATTCTGCTTATACATCAAATTCTGCGTTTTTATTTGGCAAACCGGTTTAAGATTTAATAATGCCTTTTGACTTAAATTTAACATCGGCTTTAGCCTCCATGGGTTTAACCTCCATGGGGAAAAATTCCAAATTCGGTTTTTAAATTCCATGAAGGAAAAAACTAAATTCCAAGAAGGAAG
>JAFDHS010000089.1 GCA_019308655.1 Deltaproteobacteria bacterium | reverse complement strand
ACATCATTAACCGACCGAATCAAAAAGATATTACCCTTTTTAAAAAATGTTTGCTGAAAACATACCTTATCCCGCAGCTTTTCTGGCAGGGCTTTTATCTTTTTTTTCTCCCTGCGTGCTGCCGCTGATACCGGCATATTTTACCTTTATAACCGGTTTCTCCTTAAACGAGCTGACTGCGGAATGCAATTCGCAAATCCGGAAAAGGGTTTTCTTTTCCACCCTGTCTTATGTTGCCGGTTTTTCCCTTGTTTTTATTCTCATGGGCGCATCAGCCTCTTATCTTGGGGGGTTGATATACAAATACAAAGAAATTATCAGAATTGTCGGCGGCATTATCATTATTATTTTAGGGGTCCATTTAACCGGTCTGATACGCATCCGAGGCCTTGATTTTGAGAAACGTATCTCTCTGCAAAAAAAACCGCTGTATATGTCCGGGACCTTTATTA
This sequence comes from Deltaproteobacteria bacterium, assembly GCA_019308655.1. Taxonomy (GTDB): domain Bacteria; phylum Desulfobacterota; class Desulfobacteria; order Desulfobacterales; family JAFDHS01; genus JAFDHS01. The sequence goes on along the minus strand of JAFDHS010000089.1, from coordinate 6,974 downwards.
TAGGCATGGCCTTTGGCGCGGGCTGGAGTCCCTGCATCGGCCCTTTGCTGGGATCGATTCTTATTATGGCCGCTGCATCGGCCCTTTGCTGGGATCGATTCTTATTATGGCCGGCAGCCGGGAAACCATTTGGGAGGGAATCGCCCTTCTGGGCATCTATTCCTTAGGGCTGGCCATGCCTTTTATCATCATGTCACTCTTTATCAATTTTTTGATCGTTTTTATGAAAAAAGTGGCAAAAGTAATTAAATATGTGAACTTTGGATCAGGTGTATTATTGATACTTGTGGGACTTTTTCTTTTAACCGGTCAATTTATATTTTAGGGAAGGAGCTCATGCAATGAGATTAAAATATTTCTGTATTTTTGGGATCGTCTTTTTTTGTTTGGCGGCATGGCTGCCGAAAAGTTTTGCATCTTCAGACAACATCAAATGGTATTCTTATGAAGAAGGCATAGCAAAGGGAAAAACCGAACAGAAAAAAATATTTATTTTTTTCTACACCGACTGGTGCGGCTATTGCACAAAAATGAAAAAAACAACGCTGAAAGTGAATTCCATACTCACCTGCCTTGATGAGAATTTTATTTCTATTATGGTGAATACGGATAAAAAAAAGAAAATAGGGGCTGATTTTGGCGTCCGAGGGCTCCCCACCTCCTGGTTCATGTCCGAAGATGGGAAAAAAATAACTAACCTGCCGGGCTATATCCCGGCCGATCGATTTCTCAAGTTCCTCAAATTCATCAACACGGACAGCTATAAGAAAAAGACATTCAAAAAATTTGTAGAAGGCACAAAGTAAAAAATCCAAAGATAGAGAATGCCGACTTTTTCCGTTCCCACGCTCCTTCGTGGGAATGTATAATCCTGTCAATGCTCCTTCGCTTTCCGGATATATCTTTTAACCAGACGGGTTATAATGGAGATCGCCACCAATCCGCTCATTATTACCAAAACACAAGGAACCCATACGTGCTCGTTATATTCAACCTTTTCCAGCGCAAAAACAATACCTGATACCCCAAACAAAAAGATAAGAACCATAAAGAAAATTACGGTAAAACATATGGGGTCAGAGTCATACCATGGAATATATACCTTTCTGGATGACCGATTCTTGTTGTAAAGCATACTATTTCTCAGTTTTATCAAATTGATTTTACATCAGTTTTTTCAACATTACCTGTCTATTCTAAAAAAATCAAGAAATGACAAAAGGCTCCTCACCTCCAAACGCTCTTAGATCAGTTATAGGTTTCTGATATTATTTGCAATTTTCATTAATCTCACAATAGCATCTTATATACCACATATTGAATTTAATTCTTGACCGCATCAATATCTTGCGATAAACCCAAAAGTAATTTCAGTTAAAGATTTTTATTTTTTCCGTACGGATGAATTCGTAAAAAATCAAAAAAATCTCTCTCCCCTTAGCCTCCTCCCACCAAGGGAGGAACAACGGATTTTTTACGAATTCATCATCTTTATTTTTTGTACCTGGTTATAATCTTGGCCGGTTTTAACCACAGGCCTTGGTACATCTTATCCGTCATTCCCACAAAGGTTGTATATCGATGAAAATTTTAGGCCCATTACTTTTTTCCTTCATTGCCGCATTGGGCAACCGGCTTGGCTGAACCCAACCACCCATGAAACAAACTCAACCCCACTTTTACCAAATGACATTAGGTGCCAACCCGCTCCATTATCCGCACGAGGCATTTGGCATGCATATATTTTTTTCTTCAGAAAAATACTGATAAATACAAATCGTTTAAAAAAAGGTGACAGAAGTGTTTGAGAACATCAAGAAACGTGACGGATTCGATTCCTTAAAAATCACACATGCAATTGCCGAGGCGGGAAAGGCGAGCGGAGAGTTTACGGAAAGGGAAGCCAGAAAACTGACGCTTCGGGTTTTGACATTGGCCCATGACCTGCGTATCGGCCCGATTCCCGAGGTGGAAGAGATTCAGGATATTGTGGAGAGAGTGCTTCTGGATTCTCCGTTTTACAAGTCGGCCAAGGCATATATTCTGTACAGGGAACAGCACAATCAAATCAGAAACATTACCACCAAGGCCAATGTTGATCTTGTTGAAAACTATATCCAGAAACTGGACTGGAAAATCAAAGAAAACAGCAATATGTGCTATTCTCTTCAGGGCCTTAACAACTACATCTCCTCGGATATCACCTCGGAGTACTGGCTTAGCCGGATTTATCCTCCTGAAATCAGGCATGCACATAAGAGGGGTGATCTTCATATCCATGATTTAAGCCTTCTTTCAGTCTATTGCGTAGGATGGGACTTAAAAGACCTGCTTAAAAAGGGTTTCAAAGGAGTTGCGGGCAAGGTGGAAAGCGCCCCCCCAAAACATCTGAGATCGGCCCTGGGACAAGTCGTTAACTTTTTTTATACCTTACAGGGCGAAGCTGCCGGCGCTCAGGCTCTTTCCAATTTTGACACACTTCTGGCACCCTTTATCCGTTATGACAGCCTGAATTACAACGAGGTCAAGCAGGCGATGCAGGAATTTGTTTTTAATATCAATATTCCGACCAGGGTTGGATTCCAAAGTCCATTTACAAATATTACCATGGATCTCTATGTTCCTTCTACCCTGAAAGACCATCCTGTAATCATAGGAGGCAAAGAGACGCGGGAAACATATTCGGACTTTCAGCCGGAAATGGATGTGATCAACAAGGCCTTTGCCGAAGTTATGATGGCCGGGGACGCCAGGGGGCGGGTCTTTACGTTTCCCATACCCACCTATAATATTACCAAGGATTTTGACTGGGATAATCCAAACCTTGAAATGATCTGGAAGATGACCGGCAAGTATGGGATTCCCTATTTTTCAAATTTTGTCAATTCAGACATGTCGCCTGATGACGCCCGATCCATGTGCTGTCGTTTAAGGTTAGACAACAGGGAGCTTTTGAAAAGGGGGGGAGGACTTTTTGGCGCAAATCCCCTTACAGGATCTATCGGTGTTGTAACCATCAACCTGCCGAGAATAGGATATCTTTCCGAAACAAAAAAAGAGTTTTTTGACCGTTTGAAAGAGCTGATCATTTTGGCCAAGTCAAGCCTTACCATAAAAAGAAAAATTCTCGAAAAGTTTACGGAAAAAAATCTTTATCCCTATTCCAAATTTTATCTCGAAGAAATCCATAATGCAAACGGCGTCTACTGGAAAAATCATTTTTCAACCATCGGCATTATCGGAATGAATGAGGCATGCCTGAATTTTATCGGCAAAGATATCGGCAGTAAGGACGGGCAAGCCTTTTCACTTGAAGCTATGGATTTCATCCGTAACATGATCTCACAAATACAGGATGAAACCGGCGACCTTTACAATCTGGAAGCAACACCTGGCGAAGGTACGGCATTCCGCCTTGCAAACATTGATAAAAAGCGCTTTCCTGAAATTATTTGTGCCAATGAAGAGGGATATCAAAACGGAGAAGACCCGTTTTATACCAACTCTACCCAGCTTCCGGTAAATTACACGGATGACATCTTTGAAACCCTTATGCTTCAGGACGATCTACAGGCAAAATATACGGGAGGTACGGTCCTTCATGTTTTTCTGGGTGAGGAAGTAAGTGATATTGAGGTAACAAAAAGCCTGGTCAAAAAAATATCAAACAATTTCCGACTTCCTTACTTTACGATCACCCCGACATTCAGTGTATGCTCCTGTCACGGCTACATATCCGGCGAACATGAAAGATGCCCCGAATGTAACCGGGAGACGGAGATTTACTCGCGGGTTGTCGGCTATTTAAGACCTGTAAGCCAGTGGAATAACGGCAAGCGGGCTGAATTTAAAATGAGAAAAATATTTAAAGTGGCCTGATTACAGGGGGCGATGGTTAATAGGCGGTGATGGGCTATGGGCTATGGGCTATGGGCTATGGGCTATGGGCTATGGGCTATGGGCTATGGGCTATGGGTAAATAGCAAATTGACGTTTTAACTTTAGATCACTTTTCTGGAAGGTGATTGCTTATGATTTTTAGCGGACTTCAAAAAAACTCGTTGATTGATTATCCCGGAAAAATAAGTTGTGTCCTGTTTGTTTCAGGATGCAACTTTAAATGTCCTTATTGCCATAATCCGGGATTGGTAACCGGCAATGAAAACAGGGTATTTTCGGAAGAAGAAATCTTAAGTTTTCTCGGCAAACGGGTAAACTTGCTGGATGCCGTTACTGTTACCGGAGGAGAACCCACCTTGCATTCCGATCTTGGAAATTTTTTGGGCAAGGTAAAACAGATGGGGTTTCTTGTAAAACTGGATACCAATGGAAGTCACCCTGAAAAGATAAGCGAGTTTAAAGAAAAAGGGTTATTTGATTATATAGCCATGGATATCAAAACCGAGCCTGAACGCTATCATGAATATGTAAACGCACCCAAAGGCATAGAGACCGCCCTGCGTGAAAGCATCCGTATTATCATGGAATTGGGCAATAATTATGAATTCCGCACAACCTGTGTAAAACCTTTTTTATCTTCTGAAATCATTCAAAAAATCGGGTTGATAATTAAAGGCGCTCCTCTCTGGGCCTTTCAAAAATGCAATCCTGAAAAGGTTCTTGATCCTGACTTTTTCAAGGAAAAAGACAGGCTTTTTAGCGATAAGGAATTAGACGGCTTTAAGAAAACCGCCTTGAATTTTGTTGGGCGGAGTTTGGTTCGTTAAAAAGGGTAAAACCAGCCCCCTTGCAGATTAAATTGGAAAATTTCAATACTAATAGATAAAAGTTTGATGTTACGTCAAAATTAATATTGACAAATATTCGATATGGGTTAAATATAATGGATAAAAATCAGGCAAAAGAAATAATAAGAGAGGTTACAAAACATGGCTGTTTTATGTTGTCAAAGCATTGCCGTTTAAGAATGAGCGAACGTAATGTTACAATGGAAGATATAATCCATGTTTTGAAGTGGGGCGAAGTGTTAACCATTCAGGAGACCCCTTATGAAAACAACTTTAAGTGTAAAATAAAGGGTAAAGATTTTGATGATGAAGACCTGACCATCCATGCCTCTATCATTGAAAAAAAAAGAACCGTAATCATAACGGTTTATTAGTGAGAGGAATTATGAAATGTCCAATATGTAACTCTGAAATGACCTGCAAAAAAAGTACCTATCATTATCAGGAGTCCGGCCTGGATAATATTTATTTATCGGATGTTGAAATATATAATTGTGCTTGTGGCGAGGAATTTGTCAGTATACCGGCTGGTGCTGATCTTCATACCCTGATTGGGCTGGATATTGTAAAAAAAAATGCTCTTCTGAATGGTAAGGAAATCCGATTTCTGCGCAAAAATATGGGGCTGACGGCGAAAAAGCTTTCTGAATATACCGGTATTAATAACGCCACAATTTCACGGTGGGAAAATGGTACCCAGTCCATTTCAAAACCTCATGATTTATATCTGAGGCTGCTTTATTTAACTAACAAAGGCATACCCCACGACACCATAAGGCATCTGATTGAAGACAATTTTCCTAATGTCAAACCGGAAGCCAAGAATACGATCAAGCATACTATTTCCATCCAATCCATGCCGCAAACAGAAAATTGTCAAATAGCCTCTTGAATAACTAAGGGGAAAAAAAGATAAGGCCGTCAGTCCAATTTAAAAGGTACTCGATTTGTAACTTTTTTTTGATTATGCAAAAGAAATATCCATTACGTATCACAAGTTTTTATCGTGACGAGATATTGGGTTTGCTTATAACTTCGGCACCTTTAATCTCTTTGATATATCTTTTACCGGACACAAAGTAGAGACGTGTCAGCGACACGTCTCTACAGAAGAATGTTTTATCTTCGTGTTTTGTTACAATGGCCGATCTTATGACTACCCCCGAGCTATTACATATAGGTGACAAATTCCGGCTCTATCAAGCTCGTCAGAATATCACACCTGGCAACGACACCTACCAGTTTATCATCCTCGGTAACCGGAATACGAATGATGTTTTTTAATTTCATAATTCGTATAATATCACTGACGGAAGTATCGACATCAACAGTGGAAACCTCTTTGCTCATGACGTCTCCGGCGGTAATTTTTACCAATTGCTTACCTTCCATCACCGCCTCTAACAAATCAAACTCCGTAACAACACCGATAACTTTACCGTCTTCATCGGTTACAGGCATACCACTGTAAAAACCATTAAGAAGCTGGAGGGTCACATCTCTGGCTGAGGCATTTTTTCTTGCAGAGACCACAGGTCTTATCATTATATCCGATGCTTTTAAGTCCTTCATATTCACACCTCCTTATTTAAGGTTGCTGTTTAACTCCTGTGCCGAGAAGTCCCCTTCCAAATCTTTGATTCGGTAGGGGATGAATCGGCTTTTCAGTACATTTTTTGTTGATATAGTATTACGATACTGAAGCCAATCATTTTGAAATGTTAGAAAATTTTAGAGCCAATGGATTTGATAAAGATTCCGTAAATCAGAATGTAAACCTTCAATGTCGTAGTACTATAGTAAAAAAAGGCTTTTTACGACAGATACTCGCAAGTTCCGTCCCGGAAGCCTGTAACCGGTAGTTGCCCATCCATAATGTTACCTCAGGGTTTGTCGCTTACCTGACCGTCCCTACCTCACAGGACTGTTTACAGATAAACCGCAGAGTTCAGAACTTGGGCATCATCCTAAAGTGCCTATATATTCCTGAGTAACGTAGCCCCATCAGCTAAATGCCGGTAGCTGAATGTAGTCAACCTGGGCTTTTACAAGCCCCTTCTGAATCTATGATTCAGGAGGGGTGGTTGACCTGCTTTGATGGGTCTTAATTTGATATATTATTATCATCCCTATTTCACTTTATCCATAGGGTAAAAGGTCTATTTTAATAGGAAGAATCCCCTCAGACAACGGGAATTAATCCCAAACAAAGGAATCAACATTGGT
>JAFDHS010000088.1 GCA_019308655.1 Deltaproteobacteria bacterium | reverse complement strand
GGGAATGCATGGCTTCGCACCAACATCGGATATGCCGATATCGCAAGGAAGGAGATTGTCAGGGAAGTCAACCATGATGAACCTTTACTGGGACGGGACTGGTTCGACATCCCCATGAAACGCCTTGACAACCAACATTTTAAGCTTACCCTCCCTCTTTGTGATATCGGCCATTTCAAAGCCAAGTGCTTGTTTTTGAAAGAAGGTGAATCTGATCCGCTATGGCCCGAAGGGAAAAATACCGTTATCAACGTGGAACCGGCCGACACCTGTTGCGCAAACACAATCTATAACACATTCGTAAGGCAATTCGGCCCCAATAAATCAGGTGCCTCCATTCCCACCCCCTCGGAAAAGGAATGCATCAAAAACCTTGACAGCGAAGGTTATACCGTGATTCCCCCCTCCGGAACATTTCGCGACCTGATTAAGCATCTTGACTTCATTATAGCCGAACTCGGGTGCCGGATACTTCAATTGCTGCCGGTCCATCCCACCCCAACTACCTACGCCCGTATGGGACGATTTGGAAGCCCTTTTGCTTCGCTGAGCTTCACAGCAGTTGATTCGGCCCAGGCAGAATTCGATCCACGGGCCACGCCGCTGGAGCAGTTCATCGAACTGGTGGATGCGGTTCATGAACGCCATGCCAAAGTCTTTATCGATATTGCCATAAATCACACCGGATGGGGTGCCAGGCTCCATGAAACCCATCCCGAATGGCTTGTCCGCAATCCTGAAGGACAGATCGAAGTCCCGGGCGCATGGGGGGTCCGATGGGAGGATTTAACAAGCCTCGATTACACCCATAGAAAGCTGTGGCAATATATGGCGGATATGTTTCTTAAATGGTGCCGAAGGGGCGTGGACGGTTTCCGGTGCGATGCCGGATACATGATTCCGGTTGCTGCCTGGAAATATATTGTTACCACGGTCCGAACCCAGTTCCCTGACACGGTTTTTTTTCTTGAGGGCCTTGGCGGCAGCATTTCCGTAACCCGGGAGATTCTGGACGCAGGCAATTTTAACTGGGCTTATTCGGAACTCTTTCAAAACTATGACCGCAGCCGGATAGCCGCCTATCTTCCGGAAGCCATGGAAATCTCACGGAGCGAGGGAATCACGGTTCATTTCGCGGAAACCCATGATAATATCCGCCTGGCCGCACGATCAAGAACCTTCGCACAGATGCGAACCGCCATGTGCGCCCTTTTTTCTCACAACGGGGCCTTTGGCTTTGCCAATGGCGTGGAATGGTTTGCCACTGAAAAAATCGACGTCCACAACGCCCCTTCCCTGAACTGGGATGCTCAAATCAACCAGATAAACCATATCCGCCGCCTCAACACACTGCTCAAAGTTCATCCGGCCTTTCACGACCGTACCGAGATGAAACTGGTCCAGCAAGGCGATGGCAACCACGTTTCCATGTTGCGTCATCATATTCCCAGCGGGAAAAAACTTCTGATCCTGGTGAACCTCGATGATGAAAACCAAACGGTTGCCGGCTGGGATTTGGAACAGACGGGGATGGCTGGTCCGGTCTTTATCGATCTTATCACCGAAGAGAAGATAACCGTCTCGGATAGAAACAAAGGATCCGCAATCCTTCTTGATCCAGGACAGGTCTTATGCCTTAGCGCCGATCCAAAGGATATCGAACAGGTTCGAAATGCAAATCCCAAGGCTTTTTCTCTTCCGGATCGAATTGAAAGACAGTGTCTGCGAGCCAAGGTGCTCGATGTCTTTCGGTTTTATCACAATGTCATGGACCTGGGAAAGTTTGACCCGGACCATGCCGCACAACAACTTGCCGAAGACCCTGTGGAATTTTGTAGAAGCCTCAACCCCTTCAGCCGGGAACCCCGGGTCGTAACCTGGAAATGGCGCTGTGACATAAAGCGGGAAGTCATGGTTCCTCCGAATCATTTTCTCCTGGTTTGCGCCGATGTTTCTTTTCGTGCCCGGATTGTGGATAAAGACCGGACCGTCGGTCATGAAGTGAGTCTTTCCAAATCAGATGGGTCTTTTTTTGCGCTGTTCTCTCCATTGGCTCCGCCGAAGGGTCACCGATCCTATACGCTGAAATTGTCGGTTTATACCCCGGGACGCTGTGAGCATGTGGATGCGCCCCTTCTTTTCCTTTCTCCGGCCGAAGAGGCAAAGGTAAAAAAGCGCTTCCACCATTCTGAACTGCTCCACCAGCCCCTTGTTTTCCTGGGTACCAACGGTCGTGGAAGCATGCTTCGGGCCTCTGTTTCCTGGGGGAAACTGCAAAGTCGTTATGATGCGCTGCTTGGGGCAAATCTGAATTCTGAATTCCCGGAAGACCGGTGGATCATGTTCAGCAGATGCCGGGCGTGGCTTGTATTTCAAGGTTACTCCCAGGAAATCCGGTTGGACTGTCTGGATTCATTTCACCTTGAAGAAAACGGCCGGGGAGTTTGGCGATACCGTATTCCTACCGGTCAGGGGGAACATGTACCCCTCAGCATAGGTGTTGAAATGACACCGGGCCAAAACGCCGTACAGCTAACCTTTCATAGACACCCGGTCAAAGAAAAAGAGAGGAATCTGGCCGACTGTAAACCGGTTCGCCTCATACTCCGCCCCGACATTGAAGATCGCAGTTTTCACGATACCACAAAAGCATATATGGGTCCGGAAGATCTATGGCCGGCATCCGTAACCGCACAAAAGACCGGTTTCGTCTTTGCGCCCAAACAAAATCGTACCCTTGATGTGCAAATTTCCCATGGTGTTTTTGAGTGGAAGCCGGAGTGGAATTACATGGTGTATCGATCCATAGAGGCTGAACGCGGGCTGGATCCCGATTCCGACCTGTTTAGCCCGGGGTATTTTTCCGCATTCCTGAAGGGGGGAAACTCCCTGGAGCTGACCGCACAAATTTTAAATGAACAAGAACAAAAGGACTTGCCGCCACCGCCTGCAAAGATGTATATTGAAAAAGTTTCGGCTTTTGAAGAAAACCGGGAGTGCCGCAGCCTTAATAGGGCGCTCAGGCAGGCGATTGATCACTATGTGGTAAAACGGAAACCTTTGAAGACGATAATTGCGGGATATCCCTGGTTTCTCGATTGGGGACGTGATTCCATGATTTTTGTCCGTGGATTGATTGCGGCTGGAAGAACAAAAGATGCACGTTCTGTTTTAAAACAGTTCGGACAACTTGAAAAAAACGGAACCCTTCCGAATATTATTCTGGGTAAGGATGAGGGAAATCGGGACACCTCTGATGCATCACTCTGGTTTTTCACCGCATGCGTCGACCTGGTCAATGTTGAAGGAAATGATAATTTCCTCGATACCCCGTGCGGCAGCAGATCCATACGGCAGATACTCATTTCCATTGGCCGGTCCCTCATGGCAGGCACTCCCAACGGTATCCGCATGGACCCGGAATCGGGCCTTATTTTCAGCCCTTCCCATTTTACCTGGATGGACACCAATCACCCGGCAGAAACGCCCCGTGAAGGATATCCCATTGAAATACAGGCACTATGGTATTATGCACTCTCCTTTCTATGCCGCATCGATCCCGGAAAGACTGGAAACGATTGGAGAAATACGGCAAAAAAAGTCCAGGTATCGATTCTTGATCTTTTTATGCTCAAGGAGAAAGCGTATCTGTCCGACTGTCTCCATGCCCGATCCGGAGAAACAGCCCGTCATGCTGCAGCTGATGATGCGCTGCGCCCGAACCAGCTTTTTGCCATAACCCTTGGAGCGGTAACCGACAAACGCATCTGCCGCAATATGCTCTCGGCCTGTGAAGAACTCCTGGTACCGGGAGCGATTCGGAGCATTGCTGACCGGCCGGTCAGCCATCCCATCACCATCGTACATGAAGGCAAAGTGCTCAACGATCCTTACCATCCCTATCATGGAAAATATAAAGGAAATGAAGATACCGGCAGGAAACCGGCATATCACAACGGAACCGCCTGGACCTGGCTTTTTCCCGTATTCTGCGAGGCATGGAGCAAAGTTTACGGCAAAAAGGGGAATCAGACGGCTCTGGCATGGCTTTCAAGCAGTACCCGTCTTATCTCTACAGGATGTATCGGCCACGTTCCCGAAATCCTGGATGGAGATTTCCCGCATACACAACGCGGGTGCGACGCCCAGGCATGGGGCACGAGTGAACTCTTGCGAGTCCGGTCAGGATTAAAAAATTAAGGAGATGAAAAAATGAATCATCTGCAAACCTTTCAGGTATATCCAAAGATCCCTGGACCTCTCTCTTTTCTCGAAACACTCTCCCGAAACATCTGGTGGAGCTGGAATAGAGATGCCGTTGACCTTTTCCGCCGCATAGAACCACGACTTTGGGAAATGGCCGAACAAAATCCAATCGTATTTTTAACCTACATCACCCAAAAGCGCCTGGAGGAACTGTCAAATGACAAAAGCTTTCTGGCACACCAGCAACGGGTGAAAGCTTCTTTTGAAAACCAGGTCCGTACCCCTCTGGACCGGTCCGGGTCACCTTATGGGGAAGACGGAAAAATCGCCTATTTTTCCATGGAGTTTGGCGTGCATGAATCCCTTCCTCTGTTCGCCGGAGGACTCGGTATACTTTCCGGAGACCATCTCAAGGCGGCCTCCAACAAATCCGTTCCTCTTATCGGTATGGGACTTCTCTATCACCGGGGTTATTTTCATCAGTTTTTTGATCAGGATGGTATGCAGCAGGAGGACTATCGGGAGATAAACTTCTATCACCTCCCTCTTGAAAGGGCCAAAAACTCCGCAGGAAAAGAGGTAGAGATCTCGATCTATGGGCCGGAGGGTGAAATTTATGCCGCGGTTTGGAAGGTTATGGTAGGCCGTATCCCCCTCTATCTGCTCGATACCAATCTAACAAAAAATCCTCCTGAAATCCGTGAAATCACCGCCAGACTCTATGCCGGTGAGCCAAAGGTTCGCCTGACCCAGGAATTTCTTTTAGGAGCAGGAGGAATGCGCGCTCTGGAAGCACTGAATATCTATCCGACGGTATGCCATATGAATGAAGGCCATTCCGCCTTTGCCAGCCTTGAACGAATCGCTCAAACCATGTCGAGATATAACGTGGATCTGGATACAGCCCTGGAGATCGTTCCGCGAACCACCGTCTTTACTACCCAT
>JAFDHS010000087.1 GCA_019308655.1 Deltaproteobacteria bacterium | reverse complement strand
ATCATCAACTTGTCTTTTAAAGGGTTTTCCATTCTTGTACGTTTGCCGGACGTTTGGTTTTCCGTCTCCGGACGTGTCCTGGGTAGAAAGATACAGTTCCCCCTCTTTAAAGTGATAAAGGGTGTCGAAGAGACCGTCGTTTACGGTATCTTTTTTTATTTTCAGAGGGCGCTCCTGCTCATCAAAAAAAATGATTCGGTCCATCCGGTCGGGGTTGTTTAATGACCGTTCATTCCGGATTCTTTTCCCCTGTTTGAAATAATCCCGGCTGTCTATCGTTTGATCGTTGTTCGTATCCTTTTCAACCCGTATCAATTTTCCTCCATGATGCCGTCCTTGTTTCCGTCTATTTCCAGTTTGGAAATTTTTCCTTTTGGATCAAAATGGGCGATTTGGTCTATCTTCCCGTCATTGTCGAAATCCTTTTCAACAACCTTTGTTTTTGCAAAAGCCGTCTCAATCACAAATAGACAGGTGACAGCAGCGAAAACCAAAAACATAGTTTTTTTTAAATGATTTTTCTTCAATCGGCCTCCATGATTACCAAACAAAAAAAAGCCGCAAAGGATTCTACAGAATGAAATTCTGTGGGCCTTCGTGGCTTTTATTTTAAAACTTTTATTTTGAAAAATAATTATTCGTTTATGGCAACACCTTCAAGGTGTAATTAAGTCTAAAAAATAATCAATTTAGAGCTTTGTGTCAATATATTAATTTTACTTTTTGTCTGATAAGGTGCCGCGTCTCTCCGGCCTTGAGAAGCTGTGAAATAATTGGTTTTTTCTTTACATAGGGGGTGAAATAGTGTATAAAATTAGGTTCCAACTTGAAAAATAATTTGTTTTTTCATTTCATGGTCCGAGAATTATTCTTTCATAGATTCTTTCCTGAAGGCAAGGTTTCGAGATTTTTGCTGTAGATCCTTCGATTTTGTTCAAGTCTAAGAAGTGTGAAAGTTTTAAAAGTTCGAATATATTGAATATTTCGATGATTAAAATTTGAACCTGAAACAGAAATCGGGCAAAAGAGAGGCGTATGCAAACTTTCGTTTCATGGGAATCGTGGATGAAACTTATCCTGATCGGATCTGCTTGCTTTATGTTATGTGGGTTTTGCAAATACCATATGACGGCTGGTCTTAAAAGCTTAGGAAAAGCTATTGTTATAATAAGGAATGCGGAAAGGCTCATGACGAATTATGTAAAATTTGTCATGAGCCTTTAAAATTTGGAGGAGTGGCAGGTGTGATACACTTCTGGGGGCATTTTACCGCAGACCGGGTTTTGATATTTTTTCGTAAGCTATTTGTTTTTACATAACATTTGGAACTCTATCAAAAAGGAGGATCTCAATGGCAAAAACGATGAAAACAATTGACGGGAATACAGCGGCGGTACATGTAGCATATGCTATGAGCGACGCTGCTGTCATTTATCCTATTACTCCTTCATCTTCGATGGGAGAAATAGCGGATGAATGGGCAGCTCAAGGCCGGAAAAATATTTTCGGGCAGGCCTTAACCGTTAAAGAGATGCAGTCGGAGGGCGGTGCTGCCGGTGCGATTCACGGATCACTTGCAGCAGGGGCGCTGACGACAACTTTTACGGCCTCCCAGGGTCTTCTTCTTATGCTTCCCAACATGTACAAAATTTCGGGCGAGTTGCTGCCCGGTGTATTTCATGTTACGGCCCGCGCGATTGCGTCACATGCGCTGTCCATTTTTGGAGACCATGCAGATGTTATGGCGGTGAGGCAGGCAGGGTTTGCACTGCTTTGCTCCAATTCGGTACAGGAGGCCATGGATATGGCCCTTGTTTCCCATTTGTGTGCCATAGAAGGATCAGTTCCGTTTCTCCATTATTTTGACGGGTTCAGAACCTCACATGAAATTCAGAAGATAGAAATGATTGATTATGACGACATGGCTTCACTTGTAAATTTTGACGCTGTCGCCAGATTCAAAGAACGGGCCATGAATCCTGAACATCCTGTTTTGAGAGGTACGGCTCAGAACCCGGATATCTATTTTCAGGGAAGAGAAGCCGCCAATCTGTTTTACGATGCTATTCCCGCATTGGTTTCATGCTACATGAAAAAAGTGGGTGATCTCACCGGTCGAAAATACAAGCTTTTTGACTATGTCGGCCATCCTGATGCGGAGAGAGTCATTGTTTCCATGGGGTCTTCCTGCGAAACCATCGAGGAAACCGTCAATCATATGAATGACATGGGGGAAAGGGTCGGCCTTGTCAAAGTTCGGCTGTACCGACCGTTTTCCATCGAAGCCTTTCTGAATGTACTTCCTGTTTCCGCGGAAAATATAACCGTTCTGGATAGAACAAAGGAGCCCGGAGCTATTGGTGATCCCTTGTATGTTGATGTTTGTACCGCTTTTATGGAGCGCGGTCAAATGCCTCAGATAACTGCAGGAAGATACGGGTTGGGGTCCAAGGAATTCACGCCGGCCATGGTTAAGTCCGTCTTTAACAACATGAATGTCGCCGGGCCGAAAAATCACTTTACCGTAGGTATCAATGATGATGTAACAAACACCTCTTTGGAAGAGGGTGAAATTTTTGACGCCGTGCCCGAAGGTACCGTACAATCCAAGTTCTGGGGACTGGGTTCGGACGGAACAGTGGGTGCCAACAAAAGTGCCATCAAGATTATCGGCGACAATACCGATATGTACGCGCAGGGTTATTTCGCCTATGATTCAAAAAAGTCCGGCGGTATTACGGTTTCCCATCTGCGTTTCGGTCACAAGCCGATACAGTCGACATATCTGGTCCATTCTGCGGATTTTATTGCTTGTCACAAGTCAAATTATGTTCAGATTTATGATATTCTGGAAGGGATCAAGGAAGGGGGTACCTTTCTGTTAAATTCGCACTGGTCTCTTGAGGATATGGAAGAGAACCTTTCGGCCGAAATGAAAAAGGTTATCGCAGAGAAGGATTTGAAATTCTACAATGTGGATGCGGTAAAGATCGCCTCTGCCGTAGGACTTGGCGGAAGGATCAACATGATCATGCAGACGGCCTTTTTTAAACTGGCAAACGTGCTGCCCTTTGAGGAAGCCATCCGTTATCTCAAGGAAGATATCCGTAAAACTTATGGTAAAAAGGGTGAAAAGGTCGTCCAGATGAACATCGACGCCGTTGATCATACCCTGGAAAACTTAACGGAGATCAAATATCCTAAAAGCTGGAATCCGAAACGCGGGGAAGATATTGTAAAAGAGGTGAAACCGGAGCGAGATGAACCTGATTTTATTAAAAATGTTATGCGGCCCATTGCCGGCCAGAAGGGGGACTCCCTTCCTGTCAGCGCTTTTGCACCGGATGGACTCTTTCCTCTCGGCACGGCCCAGTATGAAAAACGGGGGGTCGCAATTGATGTGCCTGAATGGATACCGGAAAACTGTATTCAGTGTAACCAATGCGCATTTGTTTGTCCTCATGCCGCAATCATTCCCATCGTAGCGACCGATGAGGAACTTGGCAATGCGCCGGAAAAATTTGTGACACAGGATGCCACCGGTAAGGAATTAAAAGGTTACAAGTTTCGCATTCAGGTGAATACGCTGGACTGTCAGGGATGTGGTAATTGTGTGGATATCTGTCCTGCCAAGGAAAAGGCGCTCGTTATGAAGCCGATTGAAACCCAGATGGCGGACCAGGTACCGAACCATGAGTTTTCCGTTACCGTTCCTTTAAAGGAAAATCTTTTGAAGAGGGAATCCGTCAAGGGAAGCCAGCTTCAGAAACCGCTTCTTGAATTCTCGGGTGCTTGTGCGGGCTGCGGTGAGACACCTTATGTAAAGGTTTTGACCCAGCTCTTTGGTGAAAGGATGATTATCGCCAATGCAACCGGCTGCAGTTCAATCTGGGCCGGTGCCGCACCTTCAATCCCTTACTGTGCCAACAAGGATGGACACGGTCCGGCATGGGGCAATTCCCTTTTTGAGGATGCCGCAGAATTCGGTTATGGTATGGGTATGGCGGTTGATATGCGTCGCAAACAGTTGGCAGAACTGATGAAGGAAGCGGTCAATACCGACATCGCTCCGGATTTAAAAGCGGCGATGAACGGCTGGCTGGAGGGGATGAATGATGCCGAGAAATCAAAAAGCTTTGGTGACCAGCTTAAAACCTTGCTTTGCGATGCCTCCCGAACCCCGCTTCTTGATAAAATATTTACCATGGCGGATCTTTTTGTTAAAAAATCCATCTGGGTATTTGGTGGTGACGGATGGGCCTATGATATCGGCTATGGCGGTCTGGACCATGTCATTGCTTCCGGCGAAGATGTTAATATCCTGATCCTTGATACCGAAGTGTATTCCAATACCGGCGGTCAATCTTCAAAGGCAACGCCTACGGGTGCGGTTGCAAAATTTGCCGCTTCCGGTAAAAAGACCGGTAAAAAGGATATCGGCAGAATAGCCATGACCTACGGTTATGTGTATGTCGCATCCGTGGCTATGGGCGCCAACAAGCAGCAGATGCTCAAGGCCTTTGCCGAAGCCGACAGCTATCCCGGACCCTCTTTGATTATTTGTTATGCACCGTGTATCAATCATGGAATAAAGATAGGGATGGGCAGGACCCAGGAACAGGAAAAATTGGCTGTTCAGGCGGGTTATTGGCCTGTATACAGATATAATCCGCTTCTTGCGGCCGAAGGTAAGAATCCTTTTATTCTGGGTTCAAAAGATCCCGATGGAAGTCTCCAGGAATATCTCTCCAGTGAAAACAGGTTTGCCGTACTGGAACAGACCTTCCCGGATGAGTCGAAAAAACTTCGCAGCCAGATCGAAGAGGAATTTAATGACAGGTATAAGGCGTTAAAATTAATGGCAGATCCAAAATCTATCTGTGAAGAATAGAAAACAGTAATAACCTTAAAATAGAAAAAGCCGTTTGTTTAAAACAAACGGCTTTTTTATTTTGAAAAACAAGATTCAATAATTATGGATACCATTTATCATTTATATGGATACCATTCGTTATCCGGGAGATCATTTACCTTCAGGATGGCCACCTCATTGGTTTTGGTATTAAAAACAACCTTCCTGCCTTTAGTTCCGCCGACATCTTCCGAGGCGATATATATCCCTTCCCGCTTTAAGGCTTTTCGGGCCAGCTTGACATTCTCCCAGCCCATGTTCTTGGAGAAAGTTATCGGCCTGTGCGCCCCACCAAAAATCTGGGCTTCCAGGTGTTTTTTCTTGGATCCAAGGGCAAGAAACATACGAATAAGGGTTAAAATGCTTATATTCCCATAACGTGTGGTACATTTTTTTTTGTTTTTGGTTACAGGATATTGGAAATGACTCAATCCCCCTATACGATTCTTATGGTCATAAATATATACAATAACACAGGAACCAAGTGAAGAAGCGGCAAGCGTACCTTTGCCCGGCAGATATACATAGCCGGGATCAAGAAAGTACTTGGTCAGAGAAGTGTTGTTAGATTCTTTGAACATTGTATACTTGTATTTTAGCTGTAGTACGCCACTTGTGCGCTATACAAAAGGTAAACCTACTTTTGTGATGATTTAACGAGGATGGTCTTGGAACAAGTCCGATCAAGGTATGTAGGTGGAAAGTATCTCATTAGTTAGGTAACCCTGCCGCCATGTCCCTGAAAATAGGGATTTAGGCCAGTGGCTTTGCGTCCTCCTCTTTAGAGTAGTTTGCCTTTATCCAACTGTTTGTATTTGATGCTATAAAACTTTGAGAGATTGCTGTCAAGCCCCTTTAAGAAATTTGTTTACAAGTAAACCCTGCCAAGTTCTTTTCAGTTGAATCCTATAATCTTTCCTCCCTGATATATGACAAAGGCCATGCACCAGGCGACCAAAGTGGTGTGCGCAATGCTGACAAGCGCCCATTTTATGGAATTGGTTTCACGCTTTATGGCTGCTATGGCTTCACGCTTTATGGCTGCTATGGCGGCGATGCAGGGCATGTAAAAAAGTACGAAAACCATCATGGCAAGTGCGGACAATGGTGTCATATTCGATGATAAAAGTGCCTTTGAAAGCGCATCTTCGTCTTCTTTTTCAACAGCATAAAGTACCCCCAGGGTGCTGACAACGATTTCCTTGGCGACAAAACCGGTAAGCAGGGCTACGCTGCCGCGCCAGTCAATACCGATAGGGCTGAAAACAGGAGCGATGGTTTTTCCTATATGACCCATAAAGGATTTTTCCGTTTTTTCGGCTTTTTGGGCCTTTAAAAGTTCTGAAACGGCTGAGTCTCTTTTCTCCTCAAGAACCCGGCTTTCAGATCCGTTCGAATCTGCGATAGTTGTTTCAAATTCGGCGTTGATTCTGCTGATTTCCGAGTCATAATCCATGGAATATCGTATGTTGTGAGGAAAACTTGAAAGCGCCCATATTACAATGGAACCTATCAGTATCACGCCTCCCATCTTTTTGAGAAACATTTTGCTGCGATCCCACATATGAATCAAAAGACTTTTTACCATGGGGGCCCGATAAGGGGGGAGTTCCATGACAAATGGGGCGTCTGCGCCTGTCAGCAGTGTGGAACGAAAGATGCGGCCGGTTATGACGGCAAAAATAATACCTGTAAGATAAATAGCGAAAATTATGGTTCCGGCTTTGGCACTGAAAAAGGTGCCTGCAAGCACAATATATATCGGGAGCCTTGCCGAACAGGACATAAAAGGGGTAATCAGTATGGTAAGAATGCGGTCCTTTTCACTTTCAAGGGTCCGAGTGGCCATAATTGCCGGAACATTGCAGCCGAATCCCATCAGCATCGGGATAAAGGATTTGCCG
>JAFDHS010000086.1 GCA_019308655.1 Deltaproteobacteria bacterium | reverse complement strand
ACGCTCAAAAGCTTTTTCAACCGTCTCTTCCTTCGTAAGCAAATTATCTACAGCGGCATTAGAAAACACATAATATGGCCCTTTACCCTCGAAACTCTCTTTAGTGATAACCACATCAATCAAATGCTTGTTCAAAAATTCCGCAACCAGAATGCCTTTTCCATGTTCTACCTGTGTAAAGGGATTGGCAATGATTTCCTGGACCATCACTTTTTTGTCTTTTATTCTGACAGTGAAAAGTCCGAAAAAGGGTGCCTCACCAAAGTGACGGGAAATGATCCGCCGTCCGGGATCTTTCAAAGGTATGGCATAGATGAAATTTTCTTTTCGGCTCGGTTCATAATGAATAAGCACACGGTCCACATTTTTTATTTGTCTCTTTATATTTGCCTCGATTCGACTGGCAATATAATACGCTCTGTCCAGATCATGGGTTTTCAGGACGATATCTGCTTCAATAAATTTGTAGCGTCCTGAATTTCGCCCCATGAGATGTTCTATTTCCATCACCTGAGTTTCGGAAAGAATCAGCTTTTCAGTAAGGCTGAGCGTCTTGTAGTCCAGAGAAGCATCCAAGAGAACACGAATGCCGTTGATCAGGATTTTACCGCCGGACCAGGCGATAATGACCACGATAATGAAAGCTGCTATTCTATCCAGGTTCATCCCTGCAAAGCTTGACAAAAGGGCCGCCAACACCACCGCGCCGGCCAACATATCGACGCCGATATGCTTGGCATCCGCTATTAAACTCGGCGAGTTAATCACTTTGCCGATTTGGATTGCATATCGTGAATAGCTATAAGTGATGGCAATGACGCACAGCACGCTTGCTACGGTCATCCATACGTTTTGCAGTTCGACTGCTCCACCTTTTGTTGCCTCCATAACGATTTCATAGCCGGCATACCAGATGGCAAGTGCAACCAGAACAGACACCAGATTTTCAACCTTGTAAAGCCCGTAGGGGAATGATTTTGTTTTACGTTTGGCGATGATCAATCCGCCGAAAACCGTTGAAGATGCCACAACGTCGGACAGGGAATGAAACGCTTCAGCCTTTAATGCAATACTGCCCGAAAGCGTGGAAAAGGTATACTTTATACCAAACAGGACGATATGTATTCCAACTGCCAGAATGGCAACCTTTTCACCTTTCTCCATCACTTCCTCCCTTATTTTACCGTTCTCGTGTCATAACCGTTCCGCACTTGGGGCATTTATGCTCAAAACAGGGGGTTCCCAATTGATGGGGCGCTCTTTCCCCACAGCTTGGGCAGATGCAGTATCCGCCGGGACCTGCACGAAAACCGCGGCCTCGACCGCCGCCTCTTCCCATCCCTCGGCCCATGCCACGCCCTCCGCCTTGCCCTCCGCCGAGACCGGCAGCAGCCGAGGGGACTGAAGCCTCCTGCAACCGGCCATCCTGATATTGCTGCAGAACTTCTTTTATCGTTCCTGCTGCACCAAGATAGATCTTCAGACCGGCAGCCGATAGAACATCTTTGGCATTGGGCCCCACACTTCCGGTAATCACCGCCTCAGCTCCTGCTTTGACGACCATTTGAGCGGCCTGAATTCCGGCTCCGCTGCCCAACGTAGCGGCCTCGTTTTCAAGCACTTCAAAGGCCTGGGTTTCAGGATCAATTACGACAAAGCAGTTGCAGCGGCCGAATCGTGGATCAACCTGTACATCCAGATTTCGTCCACTTGATGAAATTGCAATTTTCATAAGACCTCCTCTTATTCAAACTTTCCTGATATAATTCCTTTACTGAAAACTCATTTTTCAACACACTTGATCTTTTAGTTTTTTTCGGGCTTGGTCATAACATCGGCCATTTCATTCACCACGAAGCGCACGAAGCGTCACGGAGGTAAAAAAATATTTAACCATTCGAACAAGGATTAAATTACACCCATTTTTTTTCTATCATGGTTCTGTTCATATTATCCATAGGGTAAAAGGTACATTCTTATGGGATAAAAACCCCAATGAACGGGAATTTATCACAGTGCATTCGGCATCTTCCTGGGGGGATTCGATTCAGTTGATTGACCTCAGGTTTTCTACTTTTTTTATCAAACTTGTTTATAAAAAATGGCAGGCTATTGGGATATGAGAATGGATGTCCATATTTTTTACAAAAATCCAAATGATATCGTAACTATTTTAAATAATAGGGTTGATATTTTTTGGAGATGCCATTATTAATCAATAGCTTATAATATCTTTTTTGAAATCTTTCTGGAGTTTGAAATATTATGGCGTTAAGAAAAACTTGAGAGGGAAATGAATAAACGAAAGGTGCTAAAAAAAATCCTCGATGGATCTAAAAATATCAGATTTTCTGAAGCTGTTTCTGTCGCAGAGGCCTTTGGATTCAGGTTGTACCGGGTCAGTGGGAGTCATCACATATTCATTCACCCTAATGTTCCGGAGTTGGTGAACCTCCAAAATGTAAAGGGTAAAGCCAAACAATACCAGCTTCATCAATTGCTTAAGATCATAAAAAATCATAATCTCCAGATGGAGGAAGAGAAATGAGAGACTATCACATTAATATTTTCTATAGCGACGAGGATGAGGGATATGTGGCTGATATCCCTGACCTGAGCCATTGCTCTGCTTTTGGCGAGTCTCCGGAAGAAGCGTTATCAGAAGTATTGAAAGCTAAGGCAGCATGGCTGGAATCGGCAAAAGCAAATGGAAAACCCATTCCAGAAGCACGCTATCGACCAATAATCTATCAAGTGGCTTGACAAAATCAAGCGCGGAACAATTGGCTGCACCAGACCGCGAGAAGCGCCGCAGCCTTGCAGCCAGGTTTTTTAGGAAAAAAAACTCAATAAACGGAAACTTATCACAACCTCTTGCCGGCGGCAAGGCGGTCCGCCCAACGCGTTGTCTCCGGCAAACGATAACCTCGGCAACAGGCAAGTACATATTCAATACCGGTTGACAAATCGACACGATGACCGATAGAGACAAAGACCGGTTTGACCCTGCTGCGGGTACGCACCACTTCACCGATGATCTCTCCATGATCGATGAGAAGAATATGACAGCCTCGCTCCAGACATGGTTCTTCATGCCGCCCGCACAGCCTCGATTTGGCACATCCTATGGAGGGCAGGTCTAACAGGAGCCCAATATGGCTGGCAATACCCAAACGGCGGGGGTGAGCGATCCCCTGGCCGTCAAAAATAAGCAAATCGGGTACGGTACCCAACTTGCCCATGGCATCGAGAATCACCGGCCCCTCGCGAAAGGTGAGCAACCCGGGAATATAAGGAAAAGTTACCGGCCGTGTGGCAAGAACAGAGTCTATGACCTCGAGTTCGGGGTAACTGAGCACGACAACGGCGGCACGGGCCACGCCATCACAAAAACCGACATCGATCCCGGCAACCCTGGCTACCGGTCCCAATCTCCTCTCACGGACCACCCGGCCTGCCAATTTCTTTTGCAGGGCCACTGCCTCCCGAGGTGACAAATCCCACCGATGTGATGATATTCGCATTATTATTACTCCCCTGATCATTTGGCAGGTTGGGTTGAGGAACAAAAGCCAACCCGCGGGATAACGTTGACAGATATAATATCTTGTGTTTAAAGAAAAATAACATTTTTTGGCATCCTATCCACTCCAATATGCATTCCCACGCAGGAGTGCGGGAACGAGGAAAAAACCCTTTATCATCTAAGGAAACCAATGCTTCTTGAATGCAAGGACATAACATTTCAATATCCCAACACCGATATATATGTCTTCAAAGATCTGTCATTCCGGATATCCGGACCTGGATTTCATGCTTTATTCGGCCCATCCGGTGTCGGAAAGACGACCCTTGCAAAAATGATTGCCATGGGGACCCAAGGATTTTCAGGTGAAATTACATCTCAACAGATAAACACTATTCTGTATTCTTATAATTTTGAAAGACTTCCGGGATGGTCCGGCATAAAAGACCATATAACGGAGATTACGCCGGTTCACAATAAAAGCAGAATAGATGATCTGGTTGAGTCTTTTGGCCTCCGGACATGTTTCGAATCCGGATTTACCCAGCTTTCCTTAGGGCAGCAGAACCGCATAAATTTGACGCGTTACCTGTTGCAGGATTTTGATCTCCTGATCATGGACGAAAGCCTTGCCAATGTGGATGAAATTACCAGAGAGCAAATCATATTGAAGATCAAGGAGATGTTTCCGGAAAAGTGTTTTCTGTACATATCCCATAACGTAGTCGAAGTGGCCAAGTTCTCCAAACAGATCGTTGTTTTTCGCAGCCCCCATAAAACCCCTCAGGCATTTCCGGTTGCCGGTCAGGACTATACAAAAGAGAAGACCTTGAAAAAGAAAGACCTTGAACTGACCATGCTGGAGATCGTGCATGCTTCATAGGCGCATCTGTCAATTCATACTTGTCTATTTTTTTGGCCTGACCTGCTTGTTTCTCATAAAATACGCTCTGAACCTTTCCGATTATGTAATCCCGGGCCTCCGGGAAATAGGGGAGACAGGCCGCCGTGTTTTTGCCGGATACGCCTTTGATGTGATGAATACGCTCCTGGTTGCCGTAATTGGTCACATGGTTTCCATTTGTCTGGCAACCCTTGTCGGAATCATCGGCCGGCTGACAACCTGGGCAGGTTCATTAATCAAGACGATTGCTTACAATATTCAGGCCTATCCCATCGTGGCTGTCGCACCGATTATATTTATTCTTTTAGGCGACGGACTCGCCTCCAGGCTTTTGATCGCCGTTATGATCTGCTACTTTCCATTGCTTCTCTCCTTTATCGGCATTCTGTCCGAACCGGTAGTTAATATCGAGCACTTTTACGTGGTCACCAAAAGAATAAACTGGCGATTGGAGGTAAAGATCCGTGCTTTTGAAAATATGAACAAAATCATCACGGTTATCACGGGAAGCGCCACACTTGCCGTGGTCGGCACGATTATAGCCGAATTTATTGCCGCCGACGCCGGCATCGGGTACAGTATTCGCATCGCCCTTTATCAAAGCGATCTTTCAAGGGTTCTGACAGCACTTTTTCTTATCGGTATATCTACTTCACTCTATCTGACCGTGCTGGAATTGATCGGACACATGATCAAGAACCGGTTTAATCTATCTAAGCAGGAAAAATGA
>JAFDHS010000085.1 GCA_019308655.1 Deltaproteobacteria bacterium | reverse complement strand
AATGAAATTCTGCGCAAACTATCCCCGGGTGTTCCCGAAGACTCTCCCTTTGGTTCCGAGGTAATGACCTGGAAGATCATGAAGGTTCTTCCTGCCTTAATTTCAGATAAGAGCTTTGAGAGAATACGTATTTATCTGGGAAAAGACAAAGATGAGAACAGGTGCTTTCAGCTTGCAGAGCGCATTGCCGGGACTTTTTGTCAGTATCTTGTTTTTCGTCCTCAAATGATTTTCAGGTGGGAAGAAGGCAAAGACAACCACTGGCAGGCCAGGCTGTGGAGAGAACTGGTTAAAGGCAATGAAAATAAGCACCAGCCTGGACTTTTCAAGACATTTATTGAAAAAAATTTAGTCCGGTCGTCCATGAACATAGAGAACCTGCCTGAAAGAATTTCGGTTTTCGGTATATCGACATTGCCGGGTTTTTATATGCGGATACTTGCCGCCATATCCGCCTTTACCCGGATAAATTTGTTTTTCATGTTTCCCGGCAGGGAATATAGGGGCGATTCTCTTCGGGACCGGGACAAAGTGCCCCGAACTGCAGAAAACAAAAAACAAAGCGGTTCTGAAAAATCTTTGAACGAGGATCAATCGTACCTTGAGCCGGGAAACAGCCTGTTTGCATCCATGGGTACCCAGGGCAGAGAATTTTTTGATCGGGTCAATGGGTTCGACTGGGATCGAATCGAAATTTTCAATGATTCTGAGCGGAAAACGCTGCTGGAATGCATTCAATCCGATGTTCTGAATCTCACGGAGAGCCGGCGGCGATCAAACGGTAAAAAAATCATTGAAAAAAACGACGCCTCAATACAGATACACTCATGCCATGGTCCCATGCGGGAAATCGAGGTCCTGCAGGACAATCTTCTGGCAATGTTTGAAAATGATTCTGATTTGAAGCCGGGAGATATCCTGGTTATGGCACCGGATATTGAAACCTATGCCCCCTACATTCAATCTGTATTTGATCTGCCTTTTTCCGATCCAAGGCGGATTCCTTTCCGTATTGCGGATCCAGCTGCCCAGGCGGAAAGCCCTATTATTGACAACTTTTTTGCTCTTTTGGATCTTGCGGGAGGCCGGTTTGAAGTATCCGGCGTTTTATCTCTTCTTGAATCACAACATATACGGCAAAAATTCGGTTTATCTGAAAAAGATTTTGAGCTTGCCGAAAAATGGGTCGGTGAAACGCGGATCAGATGGGGAATTGATGGACAAAACCGCAGGAATCTGGGGTTGCCGGGTATCGAGGAGAATAGCTGGAAAGCTGGTTTATCAAGGCTTTTGATGGGTTATGCCATGCCCGGCCGGCAAAAACATATGTTTTCCGGCATACTCCCTTATGATGATATGGAGGGGGAGGAAGCTGAAGTGCTGGGAGAAGCTGAAGTGCTGGGAAAATTTGTTGAATTTGTAAATCGGATTTTTTCCTCTGCAAAATCTCTTGAACAAAAACAAAGGCCGGGTCAATGGTCTGATATCCTGACGGGTCTTCTTGAAGAATTTTTTGAATCGGATGAGAATAGGACCAATGAAAATACAAGCCGGGAAATAGGCTTAATACGCCGCACGTTAAGCAGTTTGCGCAATATATCCGATTTGTCGGGCTTTGATAAAAAGATTGATTTGAATCTTATCAAAAATTATTTGAGACAAAAGTTTAAAAAACAAGGACTCGCTTTTAGTTATATTCCCGGCAGCGTGACATTTTGTGCAATGTCGTCCATGGGGAGTATTCCCTTTAAAATTATCTGCCTTGTCGGTATGGATAGTGGTGCTTATCCGGGGGAGTCAAAACCCTATGGTTTTGATCTTATGGCGACGAATCCCGAACCGGGTGATCCTTCCCGTCGAAATGACGACCGTTATTTTTTTCTTGAGACCCTTTTGTCAGCCGGACGGAAACTTTATATCAGTTATATGGGACAGAGCATTCGGGACAACAGCGTTATCCCCCCTTCCGTTCTGGTTGGTGAAATCATGGATTACATTGAAGAGAATTTTGAGATCCCCGGCATCAATATTCGCCGGCAAATGGTCACTCAACACCGCCTTCAGGCGTTCAGTCCGGCGTACTTTAAGGGCAGTGCAGGACCGGGTAATTCAGGCAATGGTCCGGATAGGGATGAAAAGCTTTTCAGCTATTGCCTGGAAAACTTTCAGGCGGCCCGGAGCATGGGCCATGACCGGGAGGATCCGGTGCCGTTTGTTGCCGGTGGTCTTAAGGAACCCGAGGAGGAATTCAAAAGAGTCGATCTGGCGGAACTTTGCCGTTTTTTCAGCAATCCGCCAAAGTTTTTGATTAATAAGCGTCTTGGATTTTCTCTTGAACAAGGGACTTATATTCCTGAAGAGAGGGAACCATTTGAAATAAAAGGACTTGAAAAGTACCTGCTTGAACAGATGCTTATGGAGAAAAGACTTGAAGGGGAGAGTTTAAAAGAATTTCAACCTTCAGTAATAGCTGCAGGCCGTCTTCCCCATGGAACCATGGGAAAATGCGTGTTTGATTGTCTGGCACGGGGGGTTGATGGGTTTGCCCATTGGCTAAAAGGGTATAGGCATGGAAATTCCTTGGAGCCTGTTGAAGTGGAGCTTGACTTGTCGGGTTTCAGGTTGACCGGCAGAATAAATTCCGTTTATTCTGAAAGATTAATCCATTATCGCTATGCAAAGGTAAAAGCAAAAGATATTCTCAGGATATGGATTCATCACCTGGTGCTGAACTGCATGAATACAAAAAATCTTAAAACAGGCGGCTATCCTGAAACCAGCGTGCTTGCGGGCCTTAACCCGGACGGCCGGGGTGAATCCGTCTTTGCCGCCTGGGAATATCCACCTGTAAAAGAGGCTGGACGGATTCTTGAAAATCTGCTTGAAAAATACCGCCTGGGATTGCTAAAGCCCCTTTCATTCTTTCCGGAATCCTCCATGGAATACGCCCGGCTGGTCATTGAAAAAAACAAGCCTGCCCAAGAGGCCCTTCGAGCTGTTGAAAAAATCTGGAAGGGAAATGATCACCGGCAGGGAGAATGCAGTGACTTGTATCATCACCGTTGCTTCGGCAATGGGGAGCCGTTGGATTCAAATTTTGAAAAAATCGCCATTGAGATTTTCAGCCCCATATTAAGGAATCAGAAGGAGCTGGATAAACCGGGAAAGTGAGCTGAAATTAAAATCACAAATTTTAAGCACCAAATCTCAAATAAATCACAAAACACAATATCCAAACTCCGGGAAAAACCCAAATCTCAAATATCTATCTTTGGTTAGCCGTTTGGAATTTTCAATTTTGTTCATTGGAATTTATTTGTTATTTGAAATTTGTTGTTTGGAATTTCCTTTGTATCATCTACCGCATTACTTTTGCTATAGACTTTAATGTTAACCGTTAACCGTTTTTTGGGGCATAAATATGCCGGAAAATAAATTTGAACTTTTAAACACTCCTCTTGATGGCACGAACCTGATTGAAGCCAGTGCGGGCACGGGGAAGACATTCACCATTACCGCGCTTTTCCTCCGACTGCTTCTGGAAAAAGGTCTCCTGGTCGAGAATATACTCGTGGTCACTTTTACCGAAGCGGCAACACAGGAGTTGAAAGAGAGAATCCGAACGCGGCTGCGGCAGGCAATTGAGGCATTTTCCAAAGGAGAGAGTGATGATCCGTTTTTAAACGGGCTTGTGAAGCGACATGCGGAAACAAAGTATGCCTTAAAATCCTTAAGGAATGCGCTCCGGTCCTTTGATCAGGCTGCGATATTTACCATACACGGGTTTTGCAGGAGAATGCTTATTGAAAATGCCTTTGAAAGCGGATCTCTTTTTGATACCGAGCTGATTACCAACCAGGAGGATTTAATAAGAAAAATCGTTGATGATTTCTGGCGGAAACATTTTTATGAGCAGGAGGATTTAATAAGAAAAATCGTTGATGATTTCTGGCGGAAACATTTTTATGAGCAGTCCGTCTTGTTTCTTAATTATGTGATGGCAAAGAAATTAAGTCCGGAAAATTTTTCTTCTCTTTTAAGGGAAGCTTTTCAGCCGGATCTCAAGGTCATCCCGGAACTCGACCCTCCTGATTCGTCTGATATGTTAGAAAAAGATTTCAGAAAAGCTTATGAAGCGGTTTCAACATCCTGGAAATTAAACCGGACGGATATTGAAAATATTCTTATCAACCATAAAGACTTGAGTCTGCAAAAGTACAAAAAAGCAAATATCCGGGTCTGGATCAGCCGCATGGACGACTATTTGACATCCCAACATAACAACGCGGCATTGTTCAGCGGGTTTGAAAAATTTACTTCAAGTCTACTTCAAGGCTCCGTAAAGAAAAATCATACGGCCCCGGACCATTCGTTTTTTGATTGTTGTGAAGCGTTAAAAGAATCGAGTGAACGGCTGGTGAAGCTTTTTCAGGACCGCATCACGGCTTTAAAGAAAAAACTTTTTGTCTATGTGCAGAATGAGCTGGCAGTAAAAAAACAAGAGAAGAATGTCCAGTATTTTGACGATCTTTTACTCAAACTCCATAGGGCATTGAATAAAAAGGGCGGAGAAAGGCTTGCCGATGAGATAAGAAAGACATTCAAGGCTGCCCTGATAGACGAATTTCAGGACACTGATCCGGTTCAATATGCCATATTTGATAGAATTTTCGGCAAGGCAGACAACAACAGCATCCTGTTTCTGATCGGTGATCCGAAACAGGCCATATACGGGTTCAGAGGCGCTGATATCTTTGCCTACATAAATGCGGCAAAGCATGTGACATCAAGATACACCCTGAAGACGAACTGGCGTTCCGATCCAAGGTTGGTTGATGCCGTAAACACCCTGTTTGAAAACGCGGATAACCCCTTTGTTTATCGTGAAATTCCCTTTTATCCGGCCCTGGGGACACAAAGGGAAGGCTTTGAATCTTTAAGAATAAACGGGAAAAAGGAGCCGCCGCTGCACCTGTGGTATCTTGATGCTGCTAAAACGACAGGGAAGGGGAAACCTATTTCCAAAGACGTGGCAAAGAACCGGATTGTCATGGCTGTTGCAACGGAAATTTCCAGACTTTTAAATCTTGGGGTCCAGGGCAGGGCGTCTTTTGGGGACAGACCGTTGAAGCAGGGAGATATTGCCGTCCTGGTGAGGCGAAACACTGAAGCGGACGACATTCGCAATGCGCTGACACGTTTAAGCATTAACAGTGTGCTTCACAGCACGGGCAACATTTTTGATTCATTGGAAGCCTTTGAGATGGAGGTCCTTCTTTCCGGTATTTTAAATCCCGGTGACGAGGCGCATCTTAAAGCCGCTCTGGCAACGGACATGATGGGGTTTTCAGGAGAAGAGCTGGAGAGTTTGACGGAGGATGAAATTGAATGGGAAGAATGGCTGATTAAATTTAAAGAATATCATGACGTATGGAGCGGGCACGGTTTTATAAGGATGTTCAAGCAGTTAATACAAAATGAAAAGATCCTGGGTCGTCTGATGGTTTTTTCCGATGGGGAGCGGCGGAGTACGAACCTTTTGCATCTTTCGGAAATTCTTCATCAGGCCGGCAGTGAAAAAAAAATGGTCATGCCGGATCTTTTAAAGTGGCTCTCCCGGCAGCGAGATCCTGCTTCGCCGCGGCTTGAGGAACACCAGCTTCGTCTTGAAAGTGACGAGAATGCCGTGAAAATCGTAACCATGCACAAAAGCAAGGGGATGGAGTATCCGGTTGTATTTTGTCCGTTTACATGGAGCAGCTCAAAGATAAATAGGAGAAAAGACCATTTTACGTTCCATGATGAAGACGAAAACATGAGGCTGACCCTTGATATCGGTTCTGAAACCATGGACAAAAACATCCGGTTTGCCGACAGGGAATTGCTGGCGGAGAACCTGCGTCTGATGTATGTTGCTTTAACACGGGCAAAAAACAGATGCTATCTGGTCTGGGGGCGTTTTAACAAGGCTGAGTCTTCTGCCCCGGCCTACCTTTTTCACCAGGCCCAATCAGAAGATGCAGAGGAGAGGGTCGACGCTACCTGCAAAAGGTTTAAAACCTTAAGCGACCAGGATCTGTTAAAGGAATTGAATTTTATCAAAGACAAGTCCCATGGGAGCGTAATCGTCTCTGAGCTGCCTGAAGATCAGGGAGAAAAATATCTGCAGCCCCGGGAGAATACCGGAGAATTGATCTGCCGTGAATTTTCCGGAAAAATAGATCAAACCTTTCGTATTTCAAGCTTTTCGTCCCTGGTTTCCGGACGACCTCAGCTATATGGACCGATGGATTATGATGGGAAACGCCAAATCAACGGTTCTGATCGTGATGGATTTGAAATTTCTTCCGGCAGGGAGGAACTCGAAGGTATTTTTTCTTTTCCAAGAGGGGCAAGGGCAGGAACTTTTATGCACGACATATTTGAACATCTTGACTTTACCCAAAAAGATACCCCCCTTATGGGAAATCTGGTGGCTGCTAAACTTGAGGAACACGGTTTTGAGGCTTCGTGGAAGGGAATTGTTTGTGACATGGTCAAAAATGTACTTTCGGTTTCCCTTGAACCGGACAACAAGGCCTTTACCCTGTCCTGCGTCCGGAATAATCAGCGGTTAAATGAAATGGAGTTTTATTTCCCTTTAAATTTGATCACACCCAAAAAGCTGAAAAAAATATTCGCAAAATACGCAGGATTCAATCGGTCGGAAGTTTTTCCTGATCGTATTGAAAAGCTTGACTTCGGACCTGTTAAAGGGTTTATGAGGGGATTTGTGGACCTGGTTTTCAAGTTTGAAGACAGGTTTTATATTGTGGACTGGAAATCTAATTTTCTCGGGGGCAGGGGAGCCGATTATAACCCAAACGCCCTGAACAAAGCCATGGCGGATGAATTTTATGTCCTGCAGTATCACATATATGCCGCTGCCCTGAACGGATATCTCCACAAGCGTCTGCCCGGCTACATCTATGAAAAACATTTCGGGGGGGTGTATTACATATTTTTACGGGGAGTGGATTCGGACAAAGGCCCGGATTACGGAATTTATAAGGACAGACCGCCGATGGGGTTAATAAACGAGTTGTGCGAAGGGCTGATTTAGTCTCTTAATTTTGAGTTTTAAAAAGTTTGAAGTGATCTAAAGTGAGCTAAAGTGCCTAAAGTTGAGGTATTCTATCAATTTTATATAAAAAAGATGGAGCAAAGCGACTCATTAACTTTAGCTCACTTCAAACTTTAGATCACTTTAGCTCACTTTTCCGGTTTATCCGGCTTAGGCACTTTCCCGGTTTATCCGGTCAGGAACAAATCATGAACATGGAAGATATAGACCGCCTTGTTGACAGTGGGATTCTTTCCTTTCTGGATATTCATTTTGCAAGGTTTATGATAGAGCTTGACGGCAGCGATAGTCCGGAGGTTTTTCTTGCAGCGGCTCTGACAAGCAGTTATACCCGTCAGGGCAGTGTCTGTCTTGATCTTTGTGAAAAAGGGGGGGATACGCTTAGAGGCGGTAAAGATAAAGAGAAACTGCTTGTCTGCCCCGAGCTGAAAGACTGGATCGGGAGCCTTGAAAAAAGTTCCGTTGTGGGCAAGCCCGGTGAATTCAAGCCGTTGGTTTTAGATGACGGATCAAGACTCTATTTGTACCGTTACTGGGAATATCAGGAAAAACTGGCTGATTTTATAACGGAACGCGTTCGTGAGGATGACGAGGATACGGATCTCGTTCTGCTGAAAAAAGGGCTGGGCCGTCTTTTCTCCGTCTCTTCGGGAAATGATGTCGACTGGCAGAAGGTCGCGGCTTTTACCTCCATCGTCAAAAGATTTTGTGTGGTTTCCGGAGGCCCGGGAACAGGCAAAACCGCGACGGTTGCAAAAATTCTGGCCCTGGCTTTGGAACAGGCCGGTCCCAAAAAGCTTAAAATAGCCCTGACAGCGCCTACCGGCAAGGCAGCCGCCAGACTTCAGGAATCCATCAGGCTTGCAAAATCACAACTTGATTGTCCGGATATCATCAAGAATGCCATACCTGAGGAGGCGTCAACCATACACCGCCTGTTAGGTGCGGTTTCAGGCTCTCCGTATTTCAGGCATAATGCCGAAACCCCCCTTTTTGTCGACCTGGTGGTCGTCGACGAGGCCTCCATGGTGGATCTGGCCCTGATGTCCAAACTCGTTCAGGCGCTTCCGCCCCAGGCACGGTTGATATTACTTGGAGACAAGAACCAGCTCGCTTCGGTGGAGGCCGGTGCCGTACTCGGTGATATCTGTGATGCAGGCAAGGCCCATGGCTTTTCCCCTTGCTTTTCCAGGACTCTTAAATCGGTTACCGGATATGTGCTGGGTCAACAAACCCATGAGAAAGACGCGCCGGGTATTTATGACGGTATTGTTCAGCTTCAAAAGAGTTATCGCTTTGTAGAAAAAAGCGGCATCCGTGCTCTCAGCCGGGCGGTAAATGCAGGGGACGGGGATGGGGCTTTAGATCTTATCAAAAGTGGAAAATACAGGGATATTCAATGGAAAGATCTCCCCCCGCGCCATGGGCTTGCTCAAGGAGCTAAAAATGCCGTTATACATGGGTTTGGGGAGTATTTAAGGGCTATCGATAATCCTTTGGAAATTTTCCGGCTGTTCGATGGGTTTCGTATTTTGTGTGCCCTCAGAGAAGGTCCCTATGGCTCGGTTGCCCTGAATCTTCTGGTTGAACGAATTCTGAAACATGAAAAGCTCATAAACCCCCGAAAAAAGTGGTATCCGGGTCGTCCGTTGCTTGTTACGCGCAATGACTATAAACTGCGGCTTTTTAACGGTGATGTGGGGGTGGTCTTGCCGGATCGTGATTCCGCTCCGGGCAATGATCTTCGGGTTTTTTTTCCCTCGTCTGAGGGCATGGTAAGAAAGTTTCACCCCTTAAGGTTGTCTGAATATGAAACCGTATATGCCGTGACGGTTCACAAAAGCCAGGGTTCGGAGTTTGAAAAAGTGCTTTTGCTTTTGCCGGACACGGATTCCCCGGTGCTTTTGCTTTTGCCGGACACGGATTCCCCGGTGATGACAAGGGAACTGATATACACGGCGATTACACGCGCCAAGGAGAGTGTCGAAATCTGGGGAGATGAGAATGTTTTTCGCACTGCCGTTTCCCGGCGCATTGAACGGACGTCCGGCTTGCGGGATGCCTTGTGGGGCTAAAAACGGTTACGAATCTACAAAACAACAGGAGATAAGAATGAATCGAATTAACGAATCTACAAAACAACAGGAGATAAGAATGAATCGAATTAAAGCGCTTTCGGTCCTTGACGGAAGGTATGCACGACTTACGGAAGAACTCCAGGATATATTTTCAGAATATGCGCTTATAAAATACAGGGTTTTTGTGGAGATTCAATGGCTCAAATTTTTGGCCGGGGAACTTGGGCTTGTTGAGGTTAAGGACTCGGATATGCCAAAGATAGATGCCATTGCCAAAGACTTTAATGCAGAGTCGGCCCTCATGGTCAAGGAGATAGAAAAAACAACCAACCATGATGTCAAAGCTGTTGAGTACTATATCAAGCGCAAACTTGCAGATGCGGGCCTGGCATCCATCGGGGAATGGGTCCATTTTGCATGCACTTC
>JAFDHS010000084.1 GCA_019308655.1 Deltaproteobacteria bacterium | reverse complement strand
GTACCCATTATCTTTATCCAGGAAGAGGCGGGTCAGTTGTTTCGTGATATCGCCATTGCCATCACCTTTTCGATCATCATCAGCCTTTTTGTCTCCGTCTCCGTCATTCCTACTGTTTTAAATCAATTTTACATGCGGCGGTCAAAAAAGGTAAAATCCCAAAATGATCCCATCAGCCGGGTCGGTCAGATGTTTGTCAATGCTATCATGGGTATTTCCGGGTTTTTCCTGAAAAATACGGCCACAAGGCTGGCATCCATCCTGTTCTTCACGTTATTATCCATTACACTGGTGTTTCTGCTCATACCCAAAGCGGAATACCTGCCCCAGGGCAATCGCAATCTGATTATGAACATTCTGGTTCCACCGCCTGGAAATTCCCTTGAAAAACGAAAAAGCATCGGCAACTATATCTTTAAGGAGGCAGCGCCGTATTTTGAAGCAGACTATAAAGACGGTATCCCTAAGATTAAAGATATTTTTTATGTGGCAACCCCTCAGTTGAATCTGTTCGGTGGTATCAGCACCCATGAAACCGAGGCCGGAAAAATGATGCCGCTGTTTAACCGGATCATGAATTCCATCCCGGATATGTTCGGCGTCAGCATTCAGACCGGTATTTTCCAGAGCGATATCGGCGCCGGGCGATCCATCAACGTAAATATCTCCGGCACGGATATTCAGGAAATTATCACAGCATCGCGCATACTCTTCGGGAGTATCAGCGAGGCAATCAAGGGGTCTCAGATCCGGCCGGTACCTTCACTGGAAATCAGTTATCCGGAAGTCACCCTAATTCCCGATAAAACCAAATTGGCGGCCAACGGCCTCACCGAAGGTGAACTCGGAATGTATATCGATGTTCTGATGGATGGGCGTAAAATTGATGAATATCAACCCGAAGGCGTCAAGCAAGTCGATTTGATCATCAAAGGCGCTGATGATATTTTCAGGACGCCCGAAGATATTCTTAACAGTTCTATTGTCAATTCATACGGCAATCTGATCCGCATCGGTGATGTGGTCAACCTGAAATACACCACCGGCATGAACCAGGTGGACCATCTGGAACGCAAACGAACCATCAGGCTCGAAGTCACGCCGCCGGAGGATCTTCCCCTGCAAGCGGCCATGGAAACCATCAAAAACAAGATTGTCGAATCCCTGAAAGCAAAAGGACAACTGGAAACGGTGAATATTTCCATCGGCGGCAGTGCGGACAAACTGACAACGACCCGTCAGGTGCTGCAATGGAATTTACTCTTGGCGGTCGTCATCATTTATCTGTTGATGGCGGCCCTGTTTGAAAACTTCTTTTATCCGCTGATCATCCTGTTTACCGTGCCTTTGGCCGGTGCCGGCGGTTTTATCGGCCTGCGACTGGTGGATGCAGTGATTGCACCGCAGGCCTTTGACGTTTTGACCATGCTGGGCTTTATTATTCTGGTCGGAACGGTGGTCAACAACGCCATTCTGATTGTTCATCAGGCACTGAACAATGTTCGTTATGAAGGAATGCAAGGGATTGCGGCCATATCCGAATCCGTTCGGACACGAATCCGCCCGATTTTCATGAGCGCCTCGACCAGTGTTTTCGGATTGCTTCCCCTGGTGGTCTCCACGGGCTCCGGCAGCGAACTCTATCGCGGTCTCGGCAGTGTCCTGCTGGGCGGCCTGATGCTGTCAACCGTGCTGACCCTGTTTGTCATTCCCTCTTTGCTGGCATTTTTTATCAGGTTTGAAGGAAAAAGAGATGAAACGATTGCATAACCGGTTTAATATTCTCGTCAGTATCTGCATTCTCATCATTGGGGCTTCAGGTGTTTATGCACAAACTCTGGACGAATTGATGACGGCAGCCGTACAAAACCGTGAGCTGATCAAGCAATATCTGGCCAATGTTGAAAAAAGCAAAGAAGATATCCGCTTTGTAAAAGGCAATTTTTATCCGGCAGTTGATGTCGAATATCGCGGCAGTCACTTTGACGGCAATTTAACCACGTTCGACGATTATGAAAGATATCACACGACGACCGGCAGCATGACATTGAATGTGTTTTCCGGCTTCAAGGATTATTACGATCTTAAAGCCGCTCACAAGCTCCATGAGATCGAAAATTTCAAACTAAGCGGTGTTGAACAGGATATCAAGCTGGAGGTATCTCTGGCCTTTCTTCAGATTTATCGGGATCAAACCTTTCTGAACGTTGCTGAAAATGCCTACCGGCTTCTCGAAAAAGAACATAAAAATGCCCTGCTCAAATATGAAGTCGGAATTTTAAAAAAAAATGACGTTTTGAAAATTAAGGTGCAGATGGACAATGCGGCCCAGGAAGTCAACCGGGCAAAAACGGCTGTCGTAAAAAGTCTGAATACCTTAAAACGAATTGTTGCTAAAGATCTGAATATCACTGATCTTGATTTTTCATATTTTGATACGCTGCCCGATTTTCTTGAAAAAGCTGAATATGAACCGCTCCTGCTCAGCCGGCGCAGTGAATTGAATGCGTTTCGAAAATTTCATGAAGCCGCTCAATTAGCAGTGAAATCGGCCCGATCAACTCTTTATCCCCGGGCGGACATCTCCGCCGGTTACCGGAATGGCGAGAATGACTATTTGCCGGGTTCCGGTGATGAATCCGAGCATGAATTTGAAGTTCAACTGAAAATATCCTTGAATATCTTTGATGGTTTCCAGAAGTATGCCGGGATCAACAACGCCAAACTGGATGTCAAAAACGCCGGCTATGATCTGGCTGAACTTGAAAGAGATCTGAAAACCCGGCTAAAAAATATTCTTCTGGATCTGGATGTGGCCTTTGAAAATCTCAAGGTGGCTCAAAGCAGTCAGGCCGAAGCCGAAGAAAATTTAAGAATCACCCAGCTCCAGTTTCAAAGAGGAGTAACGACCTCAACTGAAATTTTAGATGCAATTTTCTTTCTTGCCAGGGCCCAATTCAATGTTGTTGATGCCCGGACCCGTGTCATAGGAAACCATTTTAACTTAACCCGGATGATCGAAGGATTCCCTCGATAAATCAGAATAAGTGGGCTATGGGCTATGGATAATGAACATTTATCCGTTGCTTTTTTGCAACTGACAAATGTCTATATTGCCCATTGCCCATTGCCCATTGCCCATTGCCTATTGCCTATTGCCTATTGCCCATTGCCTATTGCCTATTGCCTATTGCCTATTGCCTATTGCCTATTGCCTATTGCCTATTGCCTATTGCCTATTGCCTATTGCCTATTGCCTATTGCCTTTTAAGCATGCCATGTGTTTATCCAGAAAATCGGCTATTTCATCAGCATCTTCCATAGACAATACCCTCTCCAACGCCTTTTTTGCATCTGCCATTCGGGATTTTCTGATCAGATTCTTTATAATCGGAATGGAGGCGGGGTTCATACTCATTTGATCGGTCTCCATCGCCAGAAAAAGATAGGCACAAAGGGGATTGGAAGAGGCTTCTCCACAGATACTGACATTTTTATTATTTTTTTTGCAGATGGAGACGATATCAGAAACCGTGGAAATCACGGCAGGGTGCAGGGGAGTATAAAGCGAAGCCACCTTCTGATTGTTTCTGTCCACCGCCAAAACATACTGGATCAGGTCATTGGTACCGATACTCACAAAATCGACATTCCGAAGCAATCTATCCAGAATTTTAGCCGCTTGAAATCCCTGCTCAAAATTGATATCGGTGTCCATACACACAATGATTTTGGTATGGCCACGGCCAATGCCGTCAGCGCCCTGACCGCCGGAGCGAATTTCGTCGATGTAACGGTCAACGGCCTGGGAGAACGGACAGGAAATGCTGCTCTGGAAGAAATCATAGCCTTTCTGTTAAAATGAGTCTCAGCGATGAAAATCTTTTACAACTCTACCATTCTCTAGTAAATGGTTAAGGAAATTGAATCCTGTAGAGGCACGTCGCAACGTGCCCCTACCTGTGAATAATTCGGAAAATCGACGCGTAATTGAATACCGAAGCGTTTACACAGGAGCTTAAGAATGATTATCAATATAAAATCCAGCGACAGAACACAATTAATCGATATTACATCAGATATTCAACATGCAATCCGATCGGCCAGGATCGATGAGGGGCTTTGTTATGTTTTTGTGCCCCATACCACGGCGGCAGTTACCATTAATGAAAATGCCGACCCGGATGTAAGGACCGATATCAAGACTATCTTGAACAAAATGATTCCATGGGAGGGCGGATATCGCCACATCGAAGGAAATTCCGCCGCCCATATGAAGACAAGCCTTGTCGGATCTTCAGAACTTATTGCAATAGAAAACGGCAAACTGGTATTAGGAACATGGCAGGGGATATATTTCTGTGAATTTGACGGCCCACGTTCCAGAAAGGTTGTTTTAAAATTAATGCCCTTTCCTTCCGAAAAAGTGATCTGAAGTTAAAGCATTTTATCATGCCTTTTGTGTTGGTTACATTGTCGGATCAACGACTCTGCCGAAAAATAATATGCTCTTTGAAAGATTCTCACGAATAAGAAACATAAAGGGATGATCGGCTCGGAAAACAGGTGCGGGTTGGGGTAAAGATGTCACACCTATGACCACGCCTGTTGCTGCCGCCGCCTCGGTTCCCTGTTCGTCAACGGCTATGAATGCTTTGTGAATTACCGCGGAAATGTTCAGCTTTTGGGTTCCGTCCATCCCTGAAAAGTCGGCATTCATGCTAAAGGCATCGGGCATACCCATCAAAGCAAGCGTCTTGTCCAGCCTGAACGCAGATGTCATCTCGAACTTTGGCAAAAATACCCGAACCTCTCTCTCCCCGAGGTGCCTTGTCCATTTTTTAAGATTATCTGTTGTCAGCTTGTTTTCAAGTTCCGTCAGACCGTCAACTTTTTTGGGTAACAGCACAAGCATCGAAAGGTCCTCTCCAACATAGGGCAATTCAAGAATCTGCAAGTTTTCATGCTCTGCATATCCAAACTTTTGCTTTTGATTCATCATCGGAACTTTAATTGATTTTCCAGGCAAGAGATGAAACATAGCATCTTTCGTAAGGTTTTTATCAAACCGGTCTGCCCAGTTGCCTTTAAAATATATGGCATTGGTCAGAACAAGTCGTACCAGCGGATCAAGTATGCCTCTTTTTATCAACTCCTTGATTTTGTCGTTTGTTTTCTGTTCCACCCATTTATTGATTGTTATGCGGGCCGCTTCATGATCGATTTTATAGTTGAGAGGGGTAATT
>JAFDHS010000083.1 GCA_019308655.1 Deltaproteobacteria bacterium | reverse complement strand
CGTCTGTTTCCCCTATTTCAGACTATCCCGAATATGCGTATAGCCTTTTTTTATTTTCTCTGTGACCTTTTCCATGGCCGCATCAATATCTTTTGCACTTTCCCCAACTGCCGTGGTAACCGTTTTTGCATAAACTTGGAATTCATCCCATTTTTTCTCCAGCTTCTCCCTCTCTTCCTTGGCTTCGGCCTTGCCAAGATGAATTTTCAGACTCACCTCATCCCGTGTTTGCTTCAGTTTCTCTGCAACATCATCGAGATTTTTCTTCATTTTCTTCAGCTTGTCCCACTCTTCCTTGGCCTCGGCCTTGCCAAGATGAATTTTCAGGCTCACCTCATCCCGTGTTTGCTTCAGTTTGTCTGCAAGATCATCGAGCTTTTCCTTGATTTCATCCATGGTCTTTTCTCCTTTTATGTTTTATTGTTACCTTGCGGTATTTAACATCTGAATCCGCAGATATCCATCCTTCAGAGGCCAGCCAATGCCGGATATGAAAATCTCCGGAGCCTTTTCCATAAGGATTCAAGCCTTCCGTTGACTTTCTTTTTCGACTTGCTGATATTTCAAGCCCTGTTTATCAACCGTACCCTCTGGGTCCGAATTTTTATTTTTATCAATTAAACTACTCTTTGTCTGTAGGGTGGAGGACTCATTTTGACGGGAAAGCATCCTAAAAAATGGGGGGAGATTTTCCTATTAATCCTTAAAGGTTAGAAACAACAAGGCATTCTTTCCATGAGTATACGCGAGCCAACTATTCCGGTTCTTGTCAATAATTAAGCAATGTGTCCCCGGAGTTCCTTTATAAGAGCCAAACGTAGACTTGACCCGTTTTTATAATCACAAATCAAGGTTTGACTCCATTCCCCATGAACCAGGGATCCATGGCCATACCGCGAGATAAAATTGGAACTTAGCGCCCTTCGGGCGGACTTTTTGCAACACTTTGATTTATTTGCCAATAAAATGGAAATTCCTATACTATCAAGTTATGCAATCTGGAAAAGGAATAAAATCGGATTGCTTGATATGGAAAACAACCGGGAATTAAAAAGCAAAATCCTTTTTTGACAGGCTCATGTAGTTTACCGACTTTGAAACATAGCACTTTGTGAACATCTTGCTTCTGGTGGGCACAGCCCACCCTACATTTTACAATATTGATAACCGTAGGGTGGGCTGTGCCCAGCAAAATTTGCTCCAAGTTAACAATTAAGTCCCAAAAAGTTAAGCGCCTGTATCACTTGGCGCCACTGATCTTGTGTCCATTAATTCGGTTGTTTCAAGAAGAATTCCCCCGGAAAGGCAGATAATATTATCCTCTATAGAGTTCCTGAATTTCGTAATAGTTGACCTGTCTATAACCCAGACATATCTGCCGTCCATTCTTCTGACCTTATAAAAACCTTCCCACTGCCTGTTTCCGTGAAAACATCTCTCTCTTTTTTTCTGGACTTCTTTTACACTCGACACCTTTTTCTCGACCCGGTTTTTCTCACGGTAAAAACTGAAAATATCATCGCCAACAATATTGCTGAACCCGATGCGTTTCAGCTCTTCGGGAGAATAGCCCAGAAGGTTTTCAATTTTAGGACTCATATACAAATGAGCTATCTCTTTTGAGCCGTCTACCCACACGGCAAGGTAGGGTACAACAGGAATATCATTGACCAACTCATCGATCATGAGTGCAGTAACCCTCTCCTTCATTTCCTGATGGATTTCCTCATCCATATCAATGTTCAAAGTTGAGAAATTAGGAGTTAATTTCTCGTCAAACAGTTCTGTTAGGCTTTCTATTGCCTTCTTTGTCAAATCAACTATCTTTTCCTGCATTTTCCTCCCTCTTGCCGGTTGTCAAATTCTTTTGGATAACGGATTCTTTGATTCATTGTTTAGCAATTTATTGTTAAAATATCAATCAGTTAATTTGGTCCGACAAGAAGTGCAGTTGTGA
The DNA here is from genome assembly GCA_019308655.1 of Deltaproteobacteria bacterium. GTDB lineage: Bacteria > Desulfobacterota > Desulfobacteria > Desulfobacterales > JAFDHS01 > JAFDHS01. Next base: position 7,942 of record JAFDHS010000083.1, on the reverse strand, counting down.
ATTCCGAATTCCGGGTAGAGTAGAGGACAGGCCGAATGGCCTGTCCTCTACTCTACCCGGAATTCGGAATTCATCTTCAAAGTCAAAAATAGATAAAGCCCTTTTGATTCGTTCAGATTACCGGCTTATGCGATTGAACCCTTCCTGACCTGCCCACAGCAGGCAGGAAAACACGGCAAAAACCAGGATCTCTCCAGATTGTTGTCTCCACATCAATTCTTATCTATTCTTTACCCCTATATATACAAATACATCCGCGGCTTCTTGAACCACGGATTAGAACCGAGCCTTCGACTCTGTTCTAATCCTTATTTTGTTAGCCACTCATTACTTGTTCATCATTTCTGAAAATATTATCAAGCTTCTTTTCAATGGTTTTAACATCCGACAATTCGCACTCCCAGACAATATTTACTTTCCAGCCAAGATTCTTTAATTGTTGCTTTACTGTTTTATCTCTTTCAATATTGGCTTTGAATTTATCATTCCAGAATTTCCTTCTTGATTTTGGCATATAGGCATATTTACACTCTTCATGTCGGTGCCAGAAACATCCATGAACAAAAATCACAGTCTTGTACTTTGGTAAAACGATATCAGGTTTTCCTGGCAAATTTTTCTGATGAAGTCTGAACCGGTATCCCATTCTATGCAGAAGAGAGCGGACAATCAATTCTGGCTTAGTGTCAGCAGAACGAATCCTGCTCATATTCCAGCTTCTATGCTCAGGAGTTAATTTATCCATTGATCAAGCCTTTGAAAATTGAGCTGTTCTGTTCGGATACGCTTAACAAAACTATCAAGTGTTAAAAGGGAATTCCTCCATTCCTTTGGGAATGACCCAATTTGTGATGCTGGGACAACAAGGGCGATATTATTATCTTTCATTTCCTGAAGCTGATTTCCTGACACTCCCTGCTGAAGAATAAATAAGTGTTTTGGAGTGATTCTGTTGGCTTCATTAAGCACCTGTCGCCATCTATCTTTACAGCATGTTTTTGCCGCCATCATATGAAGCTTTGTGCTTGGGAATTCATGGTTATGATAGGCTTTACCGGAAGGAAAAAGAAAGTCAGGTTTTTTTCTATTCTCGGTTATAACCTGAGTTTCAAAAGCAAGTTTTTCATCAATGAAAATTGCTTCGAGATTTAACTCAAGAGATGCTCCTGTACGTGATTTTCGTCTGTTTGAAACTGAATGAGCATATTTTATAAACTCTTCGACAGTCTTGAAACCATTACCAATCCGTGGCAGCACATTGGCGTTTTCTATTTTCATAAAAACTTCGAATTCAAACTCTCTTCGTTTGAGAAGAAGTGCATCTATTGAGCCTGTCCATTTGTTTCTTGGAAATGCCCTCAATACAAAACTGAAAATTTCTTTTCCTGTAGGGAAACGATTGAACCACTTTTCTGGAAAGATTAACTCTGTCTCTGGTTGAGGCACATAACTGCGCATCATAAATCTGCCGGGTTCCACTTCGCAGCCAAGCCAGTTTTCTATCAAATCTTCTTCTTCAACAGAAGATGCAACCCAAGCAACGGATTTAATTTTATCGTCATCTCTGCCAACAGCAAAAATACAGATACTTCCTGTATTTTCAATATCCTGAACAGGTGAAAAACTGCCGCCCCACCGAGTCAGGCGAAACTCGTCATATTTCTTTTTTAAACCTTTTTCAGGGAAATACTTTGAGTTGTAGTAAATTGCTCGAAGTTTTTTAACTGAATCATCTTGTGCAGGGAAATAACATTCTTCAATCCAAGCATCAGGGTTATATGTTTTTGTTGTACAAATTTCTGGAAGTACCGCTTGAAAGAAAACACGGGGAAAGTAAAGACCGGACTGATGACCACCTGTCAAGTACGAAAAATATTTTTTCGATGATAGTCCAAAAACTCTTGCTTTGGCATAAATCGACATGGCATGACCATTTGTACACCTTGATAATCTGTAATAATTTTAACATTATTTGGGGATAGCTTCTTTACTTCACTTGAAATGACCACCTGATATGAAGTGTCTATTGTTATAAAACCTTGGTCAAATGCTTTATCATGTAACGAATTCAAGCATAAACCATTTTGTGGGTTAAGCCGGTTTTTTGAATCCTGTGCCCATGGAATAATATGGCTTGCAATAAGAAGCTCTTTCAACGGCAATCCAGTGATACAGCACCGTGAGTCATAAGATGATAAAATCATTTTTCTGAAAAAGCTCTGATTTACTCTTGTTTTCACGATAGATTCTTTGGTTTTTCCCTCTGGTACTATCAGCTCTTTTTCAATGTCGATTGATTTTTCAGTTATTTTAAGGAATTTTTGTTCACTCTCAAATGCCATCTTTTCCCAATCATCGCAAATTTTGCTGAGCTAAGAGCAATTTTTCCAAGTGCCGACCAAGTTGAGGGATTAACGGTTTTCAATCTTGGAGGAAACAAAGCCAGGATAATTGCTGCAATTCATTACATCACTCAACGGCTATATATTCGCCATGTTTTAACGCATAGCGAGTATGATAAAAAGGGCTTGGTCATAAGATGGGCCACTCAGTTTACGGCTTCAATTATTAAACTTATAACTATCTAAATTTATAGGGATTATTTTTAGCTTCTTCTAAGCTTTATGCGAAGTGGCCGAAGTTATGACCAAGCCCGATAAAAACAAATGGAAGGAGGGCTAATAATGGAGCAACAACTTGAAAATATTGCCAACATTTGGCCATCGATTAAAAATATTTTTTCTGTCCCTCACTCGGAAACAGAGTACGAAAATCTTGTTTCATTGCTCGACAGCCTAATTGACGAGATAGGTGAAAATGAAAATCACCCATTGTCATCGTTAATGGAAACTATTGGCAACTTAATTGAAACCTACGAAAACAATAATATTCAACCAATATATGGTTCTCCTATTGAAACACTTCGCTACTTGATAAAAGAACATAACTTAAAACAAACAGACCTCCCGGAGATTGGTAGCCAAGGGGTTGTTTCAGAAATACTTAAAGGCAAAAGGAGCTTGAATATCAGGCAAGTCAAAGAACTAAGCTCTAAGTTCAATGTATCCCCACTCGTATTTATACAAGACCTGTAGAAATGCCAAATTCCGAATATTCCGGGGACACCTTACTTATCTTTCTTTTTCGATCCAGGTTTTTTGAGTTGCGAGGGTCAAATCTTAAATCTTGGCAATTCACAATATGTTCTGAAATTTATCTTGGCAATTCACAATATGTTCTGAAATTTCTTTTTTAAACCGAACTACCCAAAAGATAGCGCGGCTTTTTTTATCTGTATAATTTTCCATGCAACCTGGCTGTCTTTTTTCAGAAAAGACCCGTAGCTTTCCGCCCTTGCCTCACGATAAGTTTAGCCTTTTTAAACATAATCTTTATTCAAACCAAAAAACTTTGTCAATCTAAAAAAGCTAAGAGTTTGCTATTTTGTCAATCTAAAAAAGCTAAGAGTTTGCTATCATTTAAAAAGTATCCTATTTATGCATTTCAACGCAGACGAGCAGGAACGAAAAATATCTGTAGGGGCAACCCCCTGTGGTTGCCCCATTGCCTGAGTTTGCCTCTTTATTTTCCAGCATTGATTGACAGGCCAGGCACGGGGGCCTGCCCCTACGAGTTTGGGATTGGATATATTCCATCAACATGATTATGCATTCCCACGCGGGAGCATGAAAACGAGAAATCCTTCACTGCTTTCTTCTTACTATTTACGCTTGATATTTCCATCGCAAAAGATTATGGTTAACCCAACTCAATCATGATCAGCTTCAAATAAGCAAGCCCCGCCGGATGTTACCAGCATCCAACGAGGCTCTGATCATGCAACCTTACCTACAATAAGGACAACATGACTGCTCGATACTTTAGCGATCCCGCCGGGAATCGTCAAGAACGAATCGTTCCCTATCAGACATTTGATGGGAATTATCTGAAAATTCTCTACAATCCCGCCTTTCCGGATATCCTGACCGTCACTGAAAAAAAACTGCTCCAGGTCTTAAACCAATATGCGTTCATGGATGGAAAATGTTATCCCAAACAAAGCACCCTCGCTGCTAAACTCGATTGTACCACCAGACAAATCAGACGGTTGATTCACTCCCTTGAAGAAAAAAAGTTCATTGAAGTTGAACGTCCCACACTGATCGAACGACATCTTTTCAAAAAAAGCTGCCATTATTTTTTCCTCTGGCATCCCGCCTACAAAACGGTCATGTCCCCTGAAATGTCCGGTGAAAAAGCCCCGGGTTCCTTTTATATAAACCAACAATTCTTAAAAGCTCCGGCCGAGCCGACCGTTGACGAAAAACAATTTGATTTTGATGATCTCTTTGCCAAAATCAACGGTTTTGAGATCCGGTTTAATCCAGCGGCTTTTTTCAGTAAATACATCAAGCTGTTTCCTGCCGATGCCGTCAAAGAGACCTTACAGGCCGTCTTGAAAAAATTATCATCAGGTGTTGATAAATGCTTTGAAGTTTGGGGCTATGCCATCGCCATTATCAAACGTATAGGCCCTAACTATAACGAGGCCGAATACATCAGGGAAGCTCAGCAGCGCTTTGAAGATATGCCTACCCGTGAAGAACTCTGGGACAAGATGATCAAGAAATGTGAGGAAGACGAGCGGAACCTGGTCTATATCCCCGATGATGAGTTACCCGAAGGCGTACCCACATTGGCGCAACTCAGAGCCATGATATGCGGAGAAGACAAAGCACCCGAATTGGAAAAACCTGAACCGGAAGAGCCTGAAGCCGTTGAAAAAGAAAAATTAGACATTGATCAAATCTACAGTCAAATCAATCAGCATGAAACCCGATTCAATCCATCCGTCTTCATTGAACATCATATTGAAAATTACACAACCGACATCATCGCTCAGGTTCTGCAAAAAGTCCTGGACAAGATGAATATGGCCGCCGGTTTAGACGGAATCATCATGGATAAATTCGATTTCTGGAGATATGCTTCACAACTGATCCGCCAAATAAAAGCCAGAGTTTACGACAAACCGGATGAAGAATTCAAGTATCATTAACAAACTTGACAAAATGTATACCATAAATATATCTTTAATCTATGGATAAGATAGCCAAAGAAATACTGATCAGGTGCACCGGTTTTGACTGGGACGAAGGAAATTCAAATAAAAACCGGCACAAACATAAAGTTACGCCTTCTGAGTGTGAACAAATATTTTTCAATCAACCATTACTTATTCAAGATGACATAAAGCACTCTCAAAATGAAACAAGATATTATGCACTTGGGCAAACTGACTTAAAGCGGTTTCTTTTTATTGCATTCACTGTCCGCAAAAATCTTATACGAGTAATCTCGGCCAGGGACATGAGTCAAAAAGAACGGGAGGTATATAAAGTATGAAAATACCTGAATTCAAAAATGAAGATGAAGAAAGAGAATTTTGGGAAAGCCATGATTCAACAGAGTTTATTGACTGGAAACAGGCTGAACGAGTTACCCTTTCCAACTTAAAACCGTCGGTTAAAAAAATATCGATTCGTCTTCCGCAATCAATGATAGAAGAGCTTAAGCTCTTGGCAAATAAAAGGGCAAATAAAAGAGATGTACCGTACCAATCTCTCTTAAAGATATTTTTAGCTGAACGAATTAAAAAAGAACTTGGTGCATAACGGCAAGCGGATGGGTAAAAATTGATCCGAAACCCATTCAAATACAAAGGAATATAAAGGTCACGTCAACTCTGGCCCGTAAAACAGGCAAGTTTTTTTCCTATAAAGATTATTGTTCCTGCAACAGCCGCAAAAGACCTTAAGATCAAACGCGATCTATATGAAAAGCACGGTGTCAACAGCCGCAAAAGACCTTAAGATCAAACGCGATCTATATGAAAAGCACGGTGTTAAAGAATACTGGCTGGTTCACCCCACGGATAAAACGATAATGATATACCGCATGATCAGAGACAATCAATATGGAAAAGCAGATATTTACACCGGAGAAGATATTATTGCGTCTCAGGTTATTGAAGGGTTTGAGGTTAACCTGATTGAAATTTTCGGGCCGATGCCGCCCGAGGTTTTCCCGAAACAAAAAGAAAGTGCAAAGTAGAAATCCAGCCGGCGAATACAAAGCCTGGTATTTCAACTTTCCCTGGGGTTATGCGTTAATAAATTCAGTAACTTCTTTTTTTAATATTGGTAAATGCTTTTTGATAACCGTCCAGACAAGTTCGCTTTCAAGGACATCATAACCATGTGCTATGATATTCCTGAATCCGATTATTCTCCTGTAGTCGGTTATATCTTCTATGAATTCCGAATCAACTGATTTTATCCGATTCAGGGCCTCACCGATTATTTCAAACTTTCTTTCAACAGCCGCTTGGAGCAACCTGCTTAGCTCATATTCATCGTATTCTTTACCATCTGTAAATTCTTCTATATCCGATATCGCTTCTTGAATATCAAAAAGATATTTTTTTATTTCAGGCTTCATAAATTACCCGCTTTGTTTTGTTGACTGATTCACGGAAATAGGGATTTTTAAAGTCCTTTTCAATAACAAGCTCTACAGGCATTTTGAAAAGTTCTTCCAATTGTTCTTTAAGCCCGAAATAACGTTCAAAAAGATCGTTTGCTTCTGAATCACCGAATTTTACTAATATATCAATATCACTGTTTATACCGAATTTATTTGTATTGACGGATCCGAAACTCATCAGTTTTCTAACATTGAATCGTCTGCATATTTTATCTAAATCTGCCTTCAGAAAAACAAAGTTTGGTTTTATATGTTGATTTTTATATATTTTTATACTTTCCATAAACAGGTTCCGGTTAATTCAGTTTGCAATAATTAATTCATAGTGTGAAGCTATCATAACGGCTTGCATTGTTCAATATTGCAAAGAAGCAGTAAATACCTAAATATATATTTTATAAGTATTTTGCTTATAACCGACATTGAGCAGCAATAAAATCAAATAGTTAGAGTCTAATACTATCGTTTTTTAACAAAATTTGCCTTTTTAATTTTTTCAACTTAATGAAATTATTACTATTTTTAACAAAATCTAAGTGGTTGATTTTAAAGAAAGTTTATAAGTGATTGAAATTTAATGCAAAACAAATCAAATTTTGGTCAAAATACCTGCTCAATGTCAATTATAATATCAAAAAATTAGCTTGATCGGACTTTATGCTCTCCGATTACCGGCGTAAAAAGCCGTAGATGGCGCCCACTATCCCTCCGATAATGTGTGAAAACTGGGAAATATTGTCCGAATTTAAGCTTTTAAAAACTTCGTTTCCCAAAAACAAGGCAGCAACACGCTGGCACCCAGCAGACCGGAATGAAATAAAATCATATTCAAAAGGGCTGTGATCACGGCTGTAAAGATGATCATTTCAAACAGCTTTGCCGAACCATATTTTTCTTCAAGCAGCGGTCCGATAAGCAATATAATTGAAAAATTTCCGGCAAGATGAGACCAGTTTGCATGACCGATAATGTATGAAAACATTCTGAAATACTGAACAGGGTCCGAGAGGACTGGGAATGAATACACCATAAAAAAGCGGCGGGTAATTTGATGGCCGGTCAGCGTATCAACGAATAAAACACCTATGCAAAACAGCGTATACGTCAAAATTATGGGAGCGTTGTATCTGATTTTCATTTTTTATGCCGATCATTTAGAAAACCGTCCAAATCGGTATCATCCCTGATTCCCAGACGGGTTAATGCAAAATCGTACCTGACCGGATCTTCGGGGACTATTTTTTTAAACGCATCGGTTGCCTCAAGAGCAGTACGCATGTTTGCCTGTTTTCGTCGGGTCAACCCCAGGCTTTGACATATTCTGTGCATATGCGTGTCAAGGGGAATAATCAGTTTTGATGAAGGAATCTCATCCCATCCACCGGGATCAACATCA
>JAFDHS010000082.1 GCA_019308655.1 Deltaproteobacteria bacterium | reverse complement strand
GTGGCCAGAGGTATGGCAAAAAATAATCCCAATATGCCCCATAGTCCTCCAAAAAGAAGAATTGCAACAATTATTGCTACCGGATGCAAATTTACAACGCCTGAAAGCAGCAGGGGTGCCAGTAAGTTGCCATCCAATGCCTGGATAATACCGTAAGCGATTATTAAATAGGTAAAATTGGAACTCAGTTTCCACTGAAAAAAGCCGATGAGCGCTACAGGAAAAAACATGACTGTTGCACCTATATAAGGTATGAGGACCGACAAACCGACAAATAAAGCAAGCAGCATCCCATACCGGAGTTCCATAAAAGTGAAAATAATATAACTTATCCCCCAGACGATAATAATTTCCCACATCTTGCCGCGTACATAATTTGCGATCTGCTGGTTGACTTCGTACCATACTTTGGTGGCGAGACCCGCATGCTCAGGCAAAAAAGTTTTTAACCACTGAAAAATCATTATCTTATCTTTCAAAAGGAAAAAAACCATAAGCGGCACAAGGATTAGATATACGATAATTGAAATCAAACCGCGAACAGAGGCCAGGGAAAGGGAAAGGATGTGTTGTCCGAGGTTAGTAAGCTCCGAACTGATAAAACCGATAACCTGCTTAATCTGCGGTTCGGAAATAAAATCCGGATACCGCTCTGGAAGATGCATCAATTCCTGTTGTCCGGCGGCAATCATTGAAGGCAGCTCATGCAGCAGTTGACCGATTTGTCTCGACAATAAAGGGAGGAATCCGATCAATAAAACCAGCAGGGATGCTACAAATAAGGTGAAGACTACCAATACGGAAGCGTTGCGGGGTATTCGCAAGCGCTCCAGACGGGAAACCATCCCTTCCAGAAGATAAGCGATCACAACGCTCGCAAAAACCGGAGCGAGCATGTTCCCCAAGATCAATATGAAAAGAGACCCCGAAACGATCAGAAACCCCAAAATGATTATCTGAGGGTCGGAAAAGTATCGGTTTAACCAGTTACGGAAAAAATCAAGCATGACCCTGCCTTGTAATAAATTAATATTTTCTTAAGATTCTAATACCCTGCTTCTATGTTTTACTTAAATACTTATTATAAAATAAAAACATAAAAATTGTCAGTATTATTTTTGCCAAGTCCCAGTAGAATTTATTTTTCCTTTGACATCAATTTATTACACCAGTAAAATTATTTTTATACGGTTTTTTCTCTCTATCAGGAGTTAACCTTTTTTAAGTGGTATTAATTATTATGAATCCAAAACGATCACAAAAAGAATTATCTCATGACGATAACAAGAACGTTATGGGTAAGGAACAACGTCGTGTAAGCCGAATCACCGGTTGTCTGTCAATCACGTTAATTGTGCGCAATGCTTCGGAAGGTTCTGTTGCAGCCGGTCCCGTTCCAGGCCTTTTAAATGATGTTTCGATATACGGTGCGGGCCTTAACGTGTCCCAAATATACATCGACGATTACCACCTGTTCCATTCTTCCCGGGACAATCCATCACACATTCTTTATCTGGAAGCCGCTCTGTCCGAAGAGAAGACGCTTTCCATTCCCGTTCGGCCGATCTGGTTCGATCATGTTTTTTCCGGTGAATCCAAATCTTTTAAAATGGGAGTGGAATTTATGATCGGTTCTGAAGATGAACAAATCACCTGCTTAAACAAATTGTTAGCTCTAGGACGAAAGGAAAGGGAAAGTTGGTTGAATACTCTTTTGGTGAAATGGACCGATCACACAAAAAAAGGCGGAGACCTTCCATAAATATTCATTTTTTGGATGCCCTATTCTATTTTTGCCGAGTCCCTTAATGAATAGCCTGCAAACTTTTGGTCCTTGCAGGCTATTCAATTAAGAATCAGTTTTTTAACAGGCTCTTATGACCGCCAAATTTAAACGCGCGACCGATTATATCGCTTTTACTCCATATCCGCCGCCTGATGTATCCCGCTTTTAACAATTTTTTTCAGCTTCCTGTCTCTATGGTATCTGTATATTTAAGCGTTGAAAGTCTCTCATTGAATTCTTTTCGGAGTCTTTTTTCCCGCTTGAAACCGTATCTTTTGGCAAGGATTCCGGAAAAAAGAGCGCCAAGCGCCGACACAATAATGATTTGAATTCAGGGCGTGAATCAAGATAATTTTTTTATAAAAGCCCTAATCCAAGGTTCCCAAGGAGGGACCTGTTATGAAAAAGATCATCCATACCCTTTGCTTCATGTGTTCGGTGCGATGCCCCATAGAGGTGATTGTCGAAGATGATAAAGTCGTAAGCATAGAGGGGAGTCCGTATGTGTCGGCCATGAAGGGGGGAATATGCCCCAAAGGCGCTGCCGCCACGGCAACCTTAAATGATACGGAAAGAATCCAGGGTCCAATGATCAGAACCGGTCCCCGGGGATCGGGTCAATGGAAGCAGGTCGGTTGGAATGAGGCCCTTGATTATACGGCCGAACGATGCAGGAAAATTTTTGAAAAATACGGAAGCCGATGTGCGGTATGGGCTGAAAGAACCAATCTTATAACCGATCTTTCCAAAACATTCCAAAAGGCCATAGGCTCTCCCAATCATATTACCCATGACGCCATATGCAAAGGTTCTCTCAATACGGCGTGCCGATCTGTTATCGGCTATAGCGACGGCGGCATCAGTACCGACTGGGCCAATACCGGACACGTTGTCCTTTACGGCCGTAATATCTTTGAGTCCATCGACGTTAAGGCCGTTAATAACCTCTTTGACGCTTTGAGCAAGGGGGCACAAATGACCTATATCGATCCGCGGGTGACCATTACCGCCGCAAAGTCAACCCAATACCTGATGATTCGACCGGGTACCGATCTGGCCCTGAATTATGCATTGATGAATATAATTATCAAGGAGAACCTGTATGACGCCGACTATGTCAACCGGTGGGTCAAAGGCTTCAGGGATTTGTCCGCCTTTGTCAAGCCGTATACGCCCCAATGGGCGGAAGAAGAGACCGGTATTCCGGCCGGTGACATCATCAATCTGGCAAGGGATGCGAGTTCGGTAAAACCTTCGGTGATTTTTCACTACGGTTACCGGGCATCCCATCACCCCAATGAAATATACTTCAGACGTTCAATGATAATATTGAACGCCCTTATGGGGAGTATCGAGGCCAAAGGCGGGGTGTTTATCAAAAAAGGTCCGAAAGATGCAGGATTTTCAAAGGGACTCCGTAAATTTTCAGACCAGGACTTCCCTGAAATGGAGGAGACCCGAAGATTTGACGGATGCGGACAGGAGAAATATCCCATCGTAGACCCGGCCCATGGCGTCGGATCAATTTTTTCACATGCGGTTTTGAGTGAAGCCCCCTACCCGGTCAAGGTCCTTTTCAATTTTCGCTTTGATCCCCTTTACTCAAACCCCGACTATCAACAAAACCTCAAAGCCCTTAAAAAACTGGAATTAATCGTCTCCAGCGACATCTCCTTTGGCGGAACCACCTCTTTGGCGGACGTAATTTTACCGGAATCGACTTTTCTGGAAAGATCAGACCCCCTGAGGATGGTCCAGGGGCTGAAACCAGGCATCTTCAGAAGAATTGCATGTGTACCCCCTCGATACGACACAAAACCGGGATGGTGGATTGTAAAGCAACTGGCGGAAAGGTTCGGCGTCGGGAAATTCTTTCCCTACAACTCTATTGAAGATATCTGGGAATACCAGTTGGCCGATCTCAGGATAAAAACAGAAGATTTTGATAAAAAAGGCTTTGTTTCCCTCAGTGACCAGGCGATCTGGTGGAACCGAAAAGATAAAATAAAATTCAAAACCCCTTCCGGCAAAATCGAAGTGGTCTCCAGCCTGATGGAAGACCATGGTTTCCCGTCGTTTCCGCCCTATGAAAAATTAAAGGTCGATGAGAACAAATTCAGGCTTATGGTGGGACGCTGCGCAATGCATACCAATGTAGCGACTCAGAACAATCCCTATTTAAACGAGCTGATGCCTGAAAATGTCCTCTGGATAAACGACAAAAGAGCAAAAGCCCTGGGCATAGAAAATGACGACAGGGTAGAAATAGCGTCCAAGGCCGGCAAAGGAAGTTTAAGGGCATTTGTGACGGATATGATTCATCCGGAAGCAGTCTTTATGCTTCACGGTTTTGGCCACCAGGAGATCAAAAGCACCAGAAGCTACAAAAAAGGTGTGGCCGATGCCATGATTCAGGAATACATATTGGATACCATAGGCGGAAGTCCGGCACTTGATCATACGGTTGTCAGCGTAAAAAAGATTCAGCCGGAAAGCTGACCGGCAAAGCCGTGAAGGCTTTGAACAGACATAGACCCGGAGGTGGAAAAAGGTTGTTAAATGCGATATGTGCATGGAAAAAATTGATCAAGGCAAAAAACCGGCCTGTGTGGCGGCATGCCCCACCGGCGCTTTGGCGTTTGAAGAAGCGGGTAAAGCGTCTGATAAAGCCGGAGAAGAATACGGGCTTAATTTGCTTGAGAAAAACTTTATATGAGGAAACAAAATGATAAAAGACCAACTTCCATATAAAGATGTACAATCTGATGATGATGATTATCTTTTTAATATGGCAAAAAATATTGCCGTTAAAATAATTCTGGAAGGTCGCACAAGGTCGAAGGCGCTAGAATTGTGTGAAAAAATTCTTGGTTTTGGAGATCATATTCTCAAGAGTTTTGAGTCAAAAGAACCCAAATACGCTCAAATTGCCTGTAGAACCGGGTGTCATTTCTGTTGTTTTGCCCAGGTTTCATTGACTCCTCCGGAAGCGCTTCTCATTGGTAATTATGTTGAAACATTTTATACTGAAACAGAGAAACGGGATCTGATGAAGCAGGTTGAGAAAAACCTGAAACTTACCCATGGCAAGAGCCTGGAACAGAGAGTAAAAGTCTGGTATGACACGCCTTGTATTTTTTTAAAAAATAAAAAATGCACGGTATATGAAGTCAGACCTTTTATCTGTCGAGCGTGGCACTCATTAAGCGTGGATCAATGCAAGAAGGCATTTAATGACAGAAACCCTTCAGCAGAGATTGACAGCTATCCACATCGAAACTATATCCTGGGGAGCATCAGGGCCGGCTTACAGCAAGGCTGTATGGATATGGGATGCCAGGCGGATACATTGGAAATTGCAAAAGCCGTCAAGTTGTTTTTCAATCATCAAGATCCTGTCAAAACCTGGATCAAGGGAGAGAAGGTTTTTTAACTAACCCGGATAAACCCAAAAAAGTGAGCTAAAGTGAGCTAAAGTT
>JAFDHS010000081.1 GCA_019308655.1 Deltaproteobacteria bacterium | reverse complement strand
GATGACGGCGTGCCGATTTGTAAAGGCCCCGGACCGGCTTTAATGAAAAACGCCATCCCGGTCAAGGATATCTCTGTCCGACGATTTGACGAAGATGTCATGATTGAAGGATATATTGATAATCAGGTGAACTGACTTATGTTTACGGGAATCATAGAAGGTTTCGGTACCATTGCCGAAATACGGCCGTCAGGTCTGGGAAAACATGTCACCATCGATGCTGATTTCGTTCTTGACCAGACAAAAACAGGAGACAGCATTGCCGTCAGCGGTGCGTGCCTGACCGCTGTTACCATTAATGGAAAACGTTTTAAAGTTGACGTGGCACCGGAAACCCTTTCAAAATCTACTTTTGGCAGTGCTAAAACCGGAGACCGGGTAAACCTTGAACGCGCCCTTCGCCTTTCCGATCGTCTGGACGGACATCTTGTTTCAGGCCATTTAGACGGCACGGGAATTATAAAAGACAAAAAAATACTGGGCAATGCAATTATTGTAACCATTGGCGTACCCGAATCCCTTTCCTGCTACATGATAAAAAAAGGTTCGGTTGCAGTGGACGGCATCAGCCTCACCATAAACAACTGCGGGCCGAAGAGTTTTGAACTCAGTATTATTCCTCATACGGCAAAGCTCACAACCATCGGCTTTAAAAAGACAGGCGATCATGTCAACATTGAAACCGATATGATCGGAAAGTATGTCGAACGGTTTATGGCGAACGGATCTGAAGCCGGCAGTGACAAAGAGACGCTACGGCCATCTATAGACATGCAATTTCTTACCAGAACCGGTTTTCTTTAAAAATCAAGGCGTAAGCGACCGGTAATGGATAACGGGCTGGCACCTTTTAACCATTACCTTAAATTATATACAGGAGACAGCAAAGATAATGCCGATTATTACCATTGAAGAAGCGATTAAGGATATAAAAGCGGGGCGTATGGTCATTCTCTGTGACGACGAAGATCGTGAAAACGAGGGAGACCTCACCATGGCTGCCGAAGCCGTTACGCCTGAAGCAATAAATTTCATGGCTAAATACGGGCGGGGTTTAATATGTCTTTCCATGAACGGGGAAATGATTGAAGCCCTTGACCTTCCCATGATGGTTGATAAAAACACGTCGCAGTTTGAAACGGGTTTTACCGTATCCATAGAGGCAAGAAATGGCGTAACAACAGGTATATCCGCTGCTGACCGTGCCACCACAATTCTTACGGCTGTGGCCGACAAAGCCAAACCGGAGGACCTTGTCAGGCCGGGGCATGTATTCCCGTTAAGAGCAAGGGACGGAGGGGTTATCGTCCGGGTGGGCCAAACAGAGGGTTCCGTGGATCTCGCGCGGCTTGCAGGTATGAAACCTGCCGCCGTTATCTGTGAAATCATGGATGAAGACGGCACCATGTCCAGAATGCCCTCTTTAGAAAAATTCAGTGAAAAACACGGCATCGGCATATGTACCATAGCGGACCTTATCGAATACCGTACACGTACCGAATCCTTTGTTCACCGGGCGGTGGAAACCGCAATACCAACCGTATATGCGGGTGATTTCAAAATTATTGCTTATGAAAACGATGTAGACGACTTACTCCACATCGCACTGGTTAAGGGAGAAATCGATCCGGAGAAACCCATCCTTGTTCGCGTCCACTCGGAATGTATGACAGGCGACATATTCGGTTCTCTTCGGTGCGACTGCGGAGATCAGCTGCATGAGGCAATGAAGATGATGAAAGAAGAAGGTGCCGGTGTAATTCTTTATTTGAGGCAGGAGGGCCGGGGAATCGGTCTGGTAAACAAGTTAAAAGCCTATGCACTGCAGCTTAACCAGGGTTGCGATACCGTAGAGGCAAACAAACGACTCGGATTCAAGGCCGATATGAGAAATTACGGCATCGGCGCCCAGATTCTTGTGGATCTCGGGGTCAAAAAGATGAAACTTCTGACCAACAACCCGAAAAAAATGGTTGGACTTGAAGGGTACGGGCTCAGCATCGTCGAGCAGATTCCAATTGAAATAGAGGCCAATGAATACAACAGAGGATATCTTGAGTGTAAAAAACTTAAGATGGGCCATATGCTGAATCTTGATGCAAATCCTTAAAATCTGACTAACCGATATTCTTTATGAAACAGGAAGGAACGTAAATGCCGAAAATTCTGGAATCCAATCTTCTTGCCGAAGGCAAGAAATTTGCAATTATTGTCGGTCGTTTTAATGATTTTATTACCGAAAGACTCGTTAACGGCGCAGTTGATGCACTGGTGCGCACTGGTGCCAGGGATACCGATATCTCCATCGTAAAAGTACCCGGAGCCTTTGAAATACCGTTAATTGCAAAAAAAATGGTAGAAAAAAATCAATATAATGCCGTTATATGCCTTGGCGCCGTGATCCGGGGAGCAACACCGCATTTTGATTATGTAAGCGCCGAAGTAACCAAGGGAGTTGCCATGGTCAGCCTGGAATCCGGAACGCCTGTTATTTTTGGCGTTATTACAACGGATACCATTGAACAGGCGATAGAACGGGCCGGAACAAAAGCCGGCAACAAAGGATGGAGCGCGGCAATGGCAGCCGTTGAAATGGCAAATTTGATTGAAGTTGTTGATCAGGCATAACAATGGGTACTCGTCGCAAGTCAAGGGAGCTTGCCATGCAGGCTCTCTTTTTTATGGATTCGGGTCCTAATGACTCGGAAGAGATGTTTGAACTTTTCTGTAAGAATTTTAAGCCTCCGGAAAAGTCTTTCGACTTTTTTTTGAGAATCGTAAAAGGCGTTATAGCGTCCAGATCCGAAATCGACTCGCTCATCGAACGTCATTCCAGTAACTGGAAAATCAGCCGAATGCCCCGCGTGGACAGAAACATCATGAGGGTTGCCGTATATGAACTCCTTTTCTGCGAAGATATCCCCCCAAAAGTATCTATAAACGAGGCTATTGAAGTAGCAAAAAAGTTCGGTAGCGATGATTCCGGTGCCTTTATCAATGGAATTCTTGACAGCATCCGCCTTACCCGTGTAAGCGAAAAACGAGACTAAAAGTTTTATAGAAGAAAGGAGCAGTGAAATATGCAGACCAGAAAGATCCTTTTAGAAGAAGATGAGATGCCTCGAAAATGGTATAATATACTTGCCGACATAAAGATGAATCCTCCGGTCGGCCTTGACGGCAAACCCATCAACCCCGAAGATCTTGCTCCGGTTTTCCCGATGAATCTGATCGAACAGGAAGTAAGCACCGAAAGGTGGATAGATATACCGGAACCTGTTCTTGATGTGTTACACATTTGGCGTCCGGCTCCTTTGGTCAGGGCGATTTCCCTTGAAAAAGCACTGGATACGCCTGCAAAAATTTACTTTAAAAATGAAAGTCTGAGCCCTCCCGGCAGCCACAAAGCTAACACCGCCATACCTCAGGCTTACTACAACAAAGAATTCGGAATTAAAAGGATAACCACTGAAACCGGCGCCGGTCAATGGGGAAGTGCACTCTCATTTGCATGTTCTCAGTTTGGATTGGAATGTAAAGTTTTTATGGTCAAAATTAGTTTTGAGCAAAAACCCTACCGTAAATCCATGATGGCGGCCTGGGGTGGAAATTGTATCCCCAGTCCCAGTATGGAAACCAAAGCCGGCAGGGAGGCCCTGGAAAAAAATCCTGATGCTCCCGGAAGCCTCGGCATAGCTATCAGTGAAGCAATTGAAGCCGCAGTTACCGATGAAACCGGTAAAACACGTTATGCCCTGGGAAGTGTTCTCAACCATGTTATGCTGCACCAGACCATCATCGGACTTGAGGCCAAAAAACAGTTCGAAAAAATCGGGGAATATCCCGACGTCATCATCGGATGTGCAGGAGGCGGAAGCAATTTTGCAGGACTGGCCCTCCCCTTTGTTCTCGACAAACTCAACGGTAAGAAGATTGATATTTATCCGGTTGAACCCCTTGGGTGCCCGACATTGACCAAAGCTCCCTTTGTCTATGATTATGGTGATACGGCAGCATATACCCCCCTTCTTCCCATGCACAGTCTGGGACATGATTTCATGCCGCCGCCGTTTCATGCCGGCGGACTGAGATATCACGGTATGGCTCCCATCGTAAGCCAGCTTGTTGCCGAAGGTATTTTTGAGCCCAAGGCGGTTTCCCAGCTTGCGGCATATGATGCCGGTGTCATGGCTGCAAGATCGGAAGGGATTATTCCCGCACCGGAGACCAATCATGCGCTGGCCGCTGTAATTGACGAAGCGAAAAAAGCCAAAGAAGAAGGCAGAGAAAAAGTCATCGTTTTCACTTGGAGTGGTCATGGACTCCTTGACCTCACAGCTTATGACAAATATTTCGCAAATCAATTAAAGAGCTTTGCCTTGAGTGAAGAGGAGATGCTGAAGTCTGAAAAAGTATTTGAAAATTATCCCAAACCGCAATTATTGAAAAGCCATTAATAGCAATGGAAAATCACCTTGAAAGGCGATGTCCCAGACTGGGCGGACCGGTAACATTTCAATACTGCGGAACATGTGGTGACGACGGCCTGCCCTGCTGGAAAATAATCGATTGCTGGTGGGAATACTTTGACGTAGTGACGTACCTGAAAAATGACCTGCCTGAGGATATATTTAAAAAAATTGCCGGTGCCAGACCCAAACCCAAGATGCAAAGTCTTCTTGAGCTGATCGAACAGGCTAAAAACACAACCGGCAAATAGAACGGGGAAATTATTTTGATTATCAAAACCTTGGCCGTTGGGCCGATTATGGCAAATTGCTTTATCTTAGGATGTGAAAAAACAAAAGAGGCCGTTGTCATTGATCCGGGAGATGAAACAGATAGAATTCTGTCGGCACTTGGGGAATTAAAACTGACATTGAAGTATATCCTATGCACCCATGGACATTTTGACCATGTGGGCGGAAATAAAAAGCTCAAGCAAGCAACCGGTGCCGATATCCTGATCCATTCCCTGGATGCCCCCATGCTGAATCAACTGACAGTCCATGCTGCAAGTTTCGGGCTCTCCTCGGAAAACTCACCGCCGGCAGACCGAACCATAGAAGACGGTGAAACCATCTCCTTTGGAGAAATTTCCTTAAAGGTGATGCACACACCCGGTCACAGTCCGGGGGGAGTTGTTTTTTATACGGACAAAACCGCTTTTGCAGGGGACACACTTTTTGCCGGTTCAATCGGACGTACCGACCTTCCCGGCGGAGATTATGAAACCTTGATATGACCTTCCCGGCGGAGATTATGAAACCTTGATATCCAGCATAAAAAACAAACTTTTTACATTGGATGATGATGTGAAAATTTTACCGGGACATGGTCCTGAAAGTACCATCGGACAAGAGAAGCGTTCCAATCCGTTTGTGGGACAAGCCTGATAAAAGTGAGCTAAAGTGATCTAAAGTTTGAAGTGAGCTAAAGTGAATGCGTCGCTTCGCTCCGTCTTTTTATATATAAAATTGATAGAATGCCTCAACTTTAGGCAGTTTAGCTCACTTCAAACTTTTTTTATGATGACGCCCGGCTCTTGACCTGCGGTTCCTGATTCCCGGCCCTTGTGTATTCGATCTCCTTGTATTTCAGGATATCATAATAAAGCCGAATCTTCTTAATGTATTTTACAGGTTCCGACCCCCTGCAATATCCATATACGGTATTTTTATAATATTTTTGTTTTTCCAAAAGGGGCAGAATGCTTGAAAGTGAAGTCCATTTATCAGGATCAAGTCCCTTTTTTTCAGCAAGGTTGCGGGCATCCCGCATGTGCCCCTGACCGATATTGTAAGCTGCAAGAGCCATAAACAATCGGTCTTGCTTGTCTTTTGCCCCCTCGAAATAATCATACAGATACCTGAGTTGTTTTACACCGGCGGTAATATTTTGAACCGGATCTAAAATATTTCGCACACCGTGACTTTTCGCTGTAGAAGGTCTCAGCTGCATAAGACCATAGGCATCTGCATAGCTTTTTGCCCTTGGATTCAAATGAGATTCCTGATACATCTGAGCGGCTATCAATCGCCAGTCAAACCCATGCCTGCCGGCAATTTCTTTTACAACCGGGCCGTATAATGGAAGCATGCTTTTGAGTCTCCTGTGATATGCCCTCAGATCAACATAGTCAAAGTCGTCTGCATCAGCATAATACCGATCATATATTTCCTTAAACTTTCCGTTCTCTTTTATTGTTCTGAAAAAGGAATTGATACGGCCAAGAAGTTTGACGGCATTGGAATTAACCGCCCAGGAAAGTTTTTTTCCCATCCCCATTAGATCCGAAATAACAACCTGAGGGTAATGTCTCCTGCACAGCAGGGCAATGTTGCCGTCTGCAATTGTGGTCTCAATTTTTTCCTGAGCAACCTGTTGTATCAATTCTTCCATGGACATATCATCAACGAACTGAACGTCAAGATCTATGCCTTGGTTTACAAGACCTTCAGCTATTTCCTGTTGGTATGTTCCCTTTCCTATACGCAGGGTTTTACCGGTAAG
>JAFDHS010000080.1 GCA_019308655.1 Deltaproteobacteria bacterium | reverse complement strand
TAATCATGACCATAATCGATTATCTGAGTAAACAACTCTTCATCCGATACCCCTGTGTACTGGGCCATCTCTTCATTAAGGATGGGGATCGGGACTCCCAGGCCAACCGCCAGAGAGCAGCCATAACCACGGAGGCTCACGCCGACAAGCCACCGGGGACTCATCTGCTTTAAATCCCCCATGACCCAAAGCGTCCCGGCTCCCGACACAGGTGTTCCCCCCTTTGTTCTCTTCACGGAAGGATTGTGCTGGGTTCCATGCCACGTAACATATCCTTGCCCGCCGCCTAAAAAAATTCGGGTACCCAGGCCGATTGTCTTGTAATAAGGATCATTGAAAAGGGGACTCAACTGCCCTGCCGAACAGTAATTAGCATTGCCTGCTTTAGGCTTGAGGGTACCAAGGTAGGTATATACCGTTTTGCCGGTCATATTTATGGCACAGTTATAATTCTGGTATCCGTTTCTCGGGTTACAGAGTGTGGCTTGAGGAAGAGTACTCAACGTAACCTCTTTTTCTATGCCTCGGTTAGGATAGCATGCCGTCCCATAGGATGTCGCCTTTAAATGCACTTTTTTTCCTGCGACCAGATCCTGAATGACATGGCCTCCTCCGTAGTTAAATTCACCCGGATATACCTTGTTTAAGGGGTCGTCCTCACAGGGTTCCGTTGCCCCGATATAACAATCCACAGCAGCCAAACCGGAATATGCCGGCACATTGTTCAGCCAGGTTCCGGAAGCCCTTATCCCGGGAACGGAATGTCCGAAATTTATAAAGGCGCCTGAAGAACACATGGGGGCAAACGTACCGGTCGTTACCACATCAACATGGCTTGCAGCCTCAACCGGACCTTCTTTTTTGACGATATCAATCATTTCCTCAGCCGTAACCACAACCACCTTACCAGATTTGATTTTTTCATTAATATCCTGATAAGTTTTGTTGACCTTATACTTTTTCATCCCCACCTATTCTCCTGATTTTACATTCTTGATCCGGGTTAAAACATTATTCTCTATCCAGCTCATATCCCACCATTCAAGAGGATTGACAAAGGTATTATGGACCACCATGCCGAAATGGAGATGATCGCCGACGGCAAGGCCCGTGGTCCCTGTTCGCCCTATGATCTCACCTTTCGAGACCATTTGCCCTTTTTGCACACCCATATGGCTTAAATGCGAATATGAACTGAACAACCCGAAACCATGATCGATTATTATCGTTTTACCATAAATACCCACCGTTTCGGTAAAAACGACTTTTCCCCGGTTGGCAGCCGGAACAGGAGAATGAGAAACAGACGCCAGATCAATCCCCATATGCACCTGGCGGTCTATAATATCACCTTTATACCTGTAACTTCGGTGGTCTGCAAAACCCGCTCTTGTTGCCGACCCCGGGAGTCTTAAAAAAGCGCCTTCCCAGTATAAAGTCTTTTCCGTATTTTTACACTGGTCTTTTATCTTTTTAGTGTTGGCCTGGCGGAGGTTGCTGTTAACCGAAATAAATTTTTCCAGCATCGATACCTGGGAATTCTGTATATTATTATTGTAAAAATCCGGCATGTTTCGATTCAGAAAAGTATCTGAAAGATTAATGACATCCTTCTTAAAAACTTTCTTCTTTATATAATAAGGAAAACCCGCTCTGGCACTGTTCCCTGCCGGATCCGTCGCTTTTACAAAAATCTGAGTGTCCGGCCCCTGATCGTAGTTGAGTGCAAAAAAGGCCATAAAGATATCATCATCTTTAAAATATCCCGAATGCCCGGGAAAAAAATTTCCGCCAACGGAGACTCCGCTTTTTGTATCAGGTTCGGAAACCCTGAATACGACAAGACCTGCACCCCCCTGGCTGATATTGTGCCTCAAGGTAAGAATATCCACTTCAGGCGGTTTGGTATCGATTGTTATCTCTTTTTCTATATCCGTTCTGTTACCGTGCAGCCAACCCCGCCAGGAATAATCCCATACCGACATACGGAGGATTGCTTTGCCGTCTGTAAATCCAAGTAGTTTGGGATTGATCATGATTTTAAAGGATTCCTCATGCACCATTCCTCCGCGAATAAAACCCGCCGGGGGAAAATCCTTTTCCATGAGGACGACTTCCTTGCCCTCCTTTAACAACCCGATCCATAATTTCCGGACGCCGCTTCTTTTATCCGTCACCGTGCCGGACAATTCCTGAGACACGCCTATAAACGGCGAAGAAAGTCCTGTCCTGACCGAAGGTTTTCCACCCTCCAGACGGAATGTCATAATCCATGCAACCGGCAGAATAATAATCAGGCTCAGTAGTATAAACAAAAAAGGCCGGAAGCCTGTTTTTTTCTTTTTAGACCATATCTTGGTATTTTTTCTTTTTCTTTTCAATTGATTACACTCCACCTTTCATATTAAAATTAACAAAAAATAATAGCAGTTAAAAAGACGCTAATCAAGGCCTGATTTTCGTTTCTTGACTTTTAAATGTTCGAGCGCTACTTTTAACCAAATGACCGATAAATGAACCTTACATAAAATAAACCAAACCGCTTGAACTAATTTTCGATTTTTTGGATAATTATGAGTCATATCGTAAAAACAGGTAACATAGAGATAGGAGGTAAATCTCCTCTTGTTTTGATCTCCGGACCATGCGTCATAGAGGATTATGAAACGACCTTCAGAATCGCCGCATTTCTCAAAAATATAACTGACGAACTGGATATTCCACTGATCTTTAAAGCCTCCTATGACAAGGCCAACAGAACATCTATAAATTCCTTCAGAGGCCCAGGATTACTCAAAGGGCTGAAAATTCTTGAGCGTATCAAGACAGAACTTGACATTAAAATTCTTTCCGACGTTCACTCGACAAATGAAATTGATACCGCAGCGCAAATTCTGGACATCATACAGATCCCCGCTTTTTTATGCAGACAGACTGATTTTATCGTCAAAGCCGCCGCAACCCGTAAAATCATAAATATCAAAAAGGGACAATTTCTTGCCCCATGGGATATTTCAAATATCGTTGAAAAGGTGACTTCCACCGGAAACAACCGAATTCTACTGACGGAAAGGGGAACGATGTTCGGATACAACAACCTGATCGTTGATTTCCGAGGCATAAAGATAATGCAGAATACCGGTTGGCCGGTCATATTTGATGCAACCCACAGTGTTCAACTGCCGGGAGGGGACGGATCAAGTTCCGGAGGACAGCGCGAATTTGCACCGATTCTCGCCAAAGCGGCAGTTGCCGCAGGAGCGGACGGGATATTCATGGAAGTCCACCCGGAGCCTGAAAAAGCGCTTTGCGACGGCCCCAATTCCTTGAAACTCGAAAATCTTCATGAACTGCTTTCCAAACTCAAAGCGATCAGGAATCTGATAATCAAAACCTGACCGGAATAAAAAAGACAATAAACTTCAGGTTCTAACTACAAATAAATAAACTTATGGTATTAGACAAACTCAAACAAATAAAACTCCTGCTTCTTGACGTAGACGGCGTTCTTACCGACGGCGGCATCATTTATAATGACAATAATGTTGAAACCAAAGTTTTCAATGTAAAAGACGGCCTTGGAATCAAACTCCTCATGAAAGCGGGGATAAATGCCGCAATTGTAACAGGCAGGACCTCCAAAACGCTCTACCATCGGTGCAATAATTTAGGTATTGACCAGATATTCGACGGCGTGGACAATAAGGCATCCGTACTGAACCGTATTCTCGAAAAAGCCGATTTGACCCCTGAAAAAATTGCATTTATAGGCGACGACCTGCCGGATATACCCCTTTTTAAAAAAGTCGGCCTTTCCATTGCCGTAGCCGACGCCCCTGAAGCGGTTCGTGAGAATGCGGATATGGTTACATCCGCTGAGGGGGGTAAAGGGGCGGTAAGGGAAGTATGTGAAGCGATCTTAAAGGCCAAGGGACTTTGGGAACAAATTCTGGAAAGTTTTTTATAATGACTATTGTAAATAAAAATAATTCTCAAAGTCAAAGATTAAAAATCTTTTTACTTTTCGTTATTATAATTGTAACAGGCGTTGTCATCTCGGTTTTTGCCGGCCGCCGCATTATTTCAAACAAACAAGAAGCGCTCACTTCCCCTATTCAAAACAAGGCCAAAATATCAATCAGTAAATTTCATCAAACAGCAACTAAAAACGGAGTAACTCAATGGAACCTTGATGCCGAATCAGCGCAGCTCATCGAGTCGGGTAAAAAGGTAAAATTCAAAGCTCCCTCTGTAACCTTTTTTTTAAAAGATAACAAGACAGTACATCTTACCGCAAATTATGGAATTTTAGAAGTCGATTCAAGTGACATGGAAATAACGGGTAATATTCTCGTAAAGAATGAAAGTTACCTGCTTAAAACTGAAAAATTATATTACAGTCACAACAAGCGTATGATATACTCAAATCTTTCGGTAACCATTTCCGGAGATTCATTGACGTTTACGGCAAAATCCATTTTTTTAAATTTTGATACAAACAAAACCCGGCTTGAAGGAGACGTTAAGGGGATTTTCAGTGAAGCTTTTCAACTTTAATAAAATTTGTTTTAAACGGATCTTATTTGTTTTGACGATGGCCCTTGTTTTGCCGACCGCAACTGTTACCATTTCAGTCTCTGCTGATAATGCGCCTTTGAATTCAAATGATGCTGCAAAAAAAATACATATCAGCGCCGACCGCCTGATTTCTGACAATAATGCCGGATACGCCGATTTTACCGGCAACGTCAGGGCCGTTCAGGGGGATACCGTTATCACGTCGGACAATTTGAAAATATTTTATGACAACAATCCGGGAGAGAGAGAGAAACTGACCGCCGGAAAAGAATCAATAAAAAAGATGGTTGCAAAGGGAAACGTTAAAATCAAACTTGACGACAAGCTTGCCGTATCAGAACATGCCGTGTACCTTAAAACGACCAATGTTCTTATCTTAACCGGTGCAAATTCAAAAATTACAAGCTGCAATCAGGAGACAGGCTATACCGATTATATTTCAGGCAACAAGATAACTCTAAACAGAGCCGATGGACGTATTACTGTTGAAAGCAGCGGGAAAAAACGTGTAGAAGCCGAGTTCCATCAACACGACAAGGGATCAAATTAAACCTGATGTCTATACTCTCTCTTGAAAATCTGGTTAAAATATATAATAAAAAACATGTTGTGGATTTTGTAACTCTGCAAATTGAAAGCGGCCGCGTCGTTGGCCTTCTGGGTCCAAACGGAGCAGGGAAAACGACCACGTTCTACATGGCTGTCGGTATAATAAAACCGGACGAAGGCCGTATCTTTATTGACAAAGAAGATATAACCGATTATCCGATGTACATGAGAGCACGTAAGGGAATCGGCTATCTTCCCCAAGAG
>JAFDHS010000079.1 GCA_019308655.1 Deltaproteobacteria bacterium | reverse complement strand
TGCCTCAGAAACTTCACGCAGTCTCTCCGGTTTGGCTGAGTAAGCTCGAAAAACTTCTGGCGCAAGCAGGTCAATAAACAAAGCGTTCTTTAAATTTTTATGAACCCATGTAGATTTACCAGTACCTCGTGGCCCAAACAAAAAAAAGCTCTGTTTTGTATCCCGGAAAAAGCGGGTTATTGTTTCCATATATACTTCCTTTTTGGAATCTATGTTTCCATAATAGAGCTTGGCTTTGTATTATGCCAAGCAAAAATTCTCACCCTCTGATTTTACCCTTGACCTATCATGCATTCGTGCTATCGTAAATTACAATATTAATTTTAGGAGAAGTTATGAACATTATAAAAACCGTCGGCAGTAGCGGGCAAATTTCCCTGGGTAAAAAATACGCCGGTCAAACCGTAATGTTAAATGAAATCGACATAGGGGTTTGGATCGTCAAACTGGGGCACTTCATCCCCGATAATGAAAGATGGCTTCACAGGCCGGATGTCCAGACCGAGTTGAATGAAGCTATTGACTGGGCAGAAAAAAATTTACCCAAAGAGACAAACTTTGAGGAATTAGAAGCCCGGATCAAAGGATGAACCAGAAAACACATCAACACACACGTTTGGATTTGAACAACCCCGTTTTTCAACGACAGCTTTTCAACCTCACCAAAAGCGATCAGCGCAATATCTTAAATACCTTGCGAAAATTAGCGAACATGACATGGCAACAGGTATATGCGGATTATGGTTTAAAATGGGAGCTTATTCTATCACAAAAAGGTCCAGGTGGTAACAAGCTTTACAGTTTCCGAATCAGCAAGGGGTTTCGTGGAATGGCATACCGTGACGGCTCATGGCTGCGCCTGCTGTCGTTACATCCCGATCATGATTCTGCCTATCAGTAAATCGACCTCTGACTACTGTTTTTTATCCTTTCAGCCTTCACCTTCTTTCAGCTTTCATCCAATGGCTTCCCTGTACAACTCAGCATACTGCCTTGCTATCTTTTCGATGTCAAAATAGGCCACGGCCTTTTCTCTGGCCTTTATGCACAGGTCTTTATGTCTTTTTTTATCGGATAATACCCAGTCAATTCCGGCAGCAAGGTCTGAGGTATCAAATGGTTTTGCAAGGTAACCGTTTATTTGGTGACCGATCATGTCCGTCATCATTCCACCGGTATCATTTGCTACAGCAGGTGTACCGCAGGCCAATGATTCCACAACCGTGTTCGGCAGGTTATCTTGCCGTGAAGGAACTACCATCACATCCGCCGCCGAATAGAGCAATCCGAGCTAACATCATCATGCAATTGCCCCAGATAATGCACTGGCTGGCCGAAATCAGGCGGGTTTTCCAGCTTACTTGAACCAAAAACAACCAACTCTGCTCTGTCTGACAATTTGGGGGCGTTGGTTCCAAGACGTTTTTCGATTTTATGGATGTGACTAGCTGACGGTCGATTGTGGTACAGAGGTCAGATAACAGTTGTCAGTTTGGCAGATGGTAAAGTTCAAAGCCCCCGTCGCATCAAGGCTGCTACGCTGGGCAGTATCATTTACGGTAATGTTTCGTAACAGTGACTATTTCTATTTTGTCCTTCGGCAAAGAGATAAACAGCGCCCTATATTTCCTATCTATTCTGAATGAGTAAATCAGGCGATGCTTTGGTTCGAGTAATTCAGTATTAAACGATGGATGAGAAGGGTTGTTTTTAAAAAGCTTTTTGGATTTTTCCCACTTTTTTGAAAGTCTATGTTTCTTGATATATTCTTCAATATCAGTTCTTAGTTCAATAATAACAGGCATATCGATTCTATTGATACACCGATGATTTTTTCAATCCCTCTTCCAAATCTTTCAAAAAACCTTCTTCATATAAATTTGTAGCTGCAAAGTCGGCCAGGATGGCATCAATTTTAGCTTTCTTGAAACGTTTTAATCTGATCGGATTTGCCTTAAGTCTCTGCAACAACTTTTTACGTTCCTCCTCCGGTAGGCTATCAACAAGCTCATAAAGTGTATCCATAGGTATTTCTATTTTCTTAGATATTGTTTCTTTGAGAGTTATCTGTGGCATATATGTATCTCCACCTCTTTGAGAAAGGGGCTTCCCCACTACGTTGTCACCTCTTGAATTTACGCCAAATATTCACCCAAGCCTGCTGATTTGTCAAGAAATTTCCTTCCCACGGCCAAGGGGGACATCCTATGATTTTATGCGTTTTCTTTGGTCTCTCGCAGAATTCTCAGAATACACAGAATAGATTTCGCATCATCCTTTCATCTTTGGGTTACAAAAACCCAAATGGTTTCGAAAGGAAATTTACCCTGGCTAAAGTTGCTTAACCGGGTGTCTACTTTTACTGGACCACATCAAGGCTAATCGCTCAATTTAGGTGTAATTTTATGCAACTGCCAGCTCTTTCAATGGGACCTGAATTAACTTTTTGGGGTTCTCCCTATTCGATGTTGGACGTTCGATGTTCATCTTTTCCTTTCAGCTTTCAGCTTCCACCTTTGACCTTTCAGCTTTCATCCAAGGACTTCCCTGTGCAACTCAGCATACTGCCTTGCTATCTTTTCGATGTCAAAACAGGCCACGGTCTTTTTTCTGGCCTTTATACACAGCTCTTTATGGCGGTTTTCATCAGACAGAACCCAGTAAATCCAGGCAGCAAGATAGGAAGTATCAAAGGATTTTGCAGGGTAGCCGTTTAATTTGTGTTCTATCATGTCAGGCATCCAACCGATATCAAAAGCAACAACCGGAGTACCGCACGACAATGGTTCCACAACCGTCAAGGAAACTTGCTCACATCTATCTCACATTCTCACACAATCCCACATCAAACAGAATATCTCACACGCGGACCACTTCCCTGTCTGAGAATCAACCCTTTTTCTTCAAGCTGTCTTAGTCTTTTCAGGGCTGTATTCTGATGGATATTCAAATTCGCTGCTATCTCCTTGCTCCCTAAAGAGATCCCCTGTTTGATTAGCTCAAAAACATCTTCAAGTTCAGGCGATATGGCCAGGCGGGCCCTAAAGATAATTGTTTTGAAAAAATTACCGATTTCTTCGAATTTTGGTTCAGGCAGGGCATTTGTTCTGCATCCCTCCTTTATCCTCATGATGCCTGTCCCTAACTGCTCAACATATCCTGCCTCACGGAACATCTTTACGATAAGCCTGTTTCTGACTTCGGATATCCCCTCCCCCAAATCCTGAAGAGTTATCCCTGATGGAAGCGTGCCGGGACTGGTAATTTCAATCCTGTCCGAAAAAATATCCAGCTTATTATCAGCCCCGGTAATGGAGTAATCTCTATGGCAGATTGCATTTAAAATCCCCTCCCGAATAGCAGGCAGAGGAATGTCATAGTCCTCCTTTCTTCGCAAGGCAGATATTTCTATCTTTTTTTCCATGTAAAGACGAACAAAATCCATGATTTTTTCCGGCATCGCCAGCAGTCCATCATTAATAATAATTGAATTTATTAGATCAGCCCTGTTTTCAGCCTTGAAGCGAGAGACCCTGAATCTTGCGTAAGAATATTCATCGGGCAGAGTGGAACAAAACAAAAGCAGCCCGCCAATAGTTGGATGACAAGTATGATCATAACGTTGCGCGGCCTTGATTTTTATAAAATAGTCAATGCCTGGTTTAGTTTTTAACCCACGTAATTCAATAAATTTTTCAAGTAACTGCACATCTAAAATATCACAGTCAAAGGATGGATCAATCTCCTGATCAAGACTGATATTTCTGTCCTGTCTCCTCAGCTCGGCCGTACCTTGGGAATCTGCTTTTCTGTTCGTTGAACCAACCCTTACAAAGATACCATCCTCAGGGCCGAGTTTTTTCAAATAATAGGGCTTGTTAGCCCCTGACAAAACTCTGATGATAAAAATTACCTTATTTTCAAAAGCGGCTGTTTGGAAAAAGACGTTGGGGATGGGTGAGATTGAATCATATATAATGCTTGCCAGTTTCTCTTCCAGGTCAAAAGGCTCTACTTTTATGCCTGTTACAGTACGATCATCATTCACACCAACATAAACATTACCTCCGGCACCATTTGCAAAGGCAACCAGTGTTTTCAATAAATTCTGTCTATTTTTTGGAATCTCTTTTTTAAATTCAAGTGTTTTGCTTTCAGGTTGTTTGAGAATTTCCTGTATTTTCACCTCAACCTCTCAGTCTATTTTTCATCTGATATCTGCGTCATCTGCGCAAATCTGCGGCCAAAATAATTCTTCGCTCTGCTTAGTCCTTACTTCGTACTGTTTTTTATCTGCGTAAATCTGCGGATCGCTTTGAGCTTTTCAGTTTTGAGCTTTCAACCCAACACTTCCCCATACAATTCAGCATACTGCCTTGCTATCTTTTCGATGTCAAAACAGGTCACCGCCTTTTCTCGGGCCTTTATGCACAGATCTCTATGTCGTTTGTCATCGGATAATACCCAATCAACACAGTTTGCTGAACGCATCTTGGATTATAGTAAAAACTTCATCAACTGAAATCTTTTCGATACAGGGGACCGGCTCACCATCTTTTATAGAATATCGGCATTGCCAATTACATCCAAAACAATCCATTTTATGGATAATTGGAATAGGGAATGGTTTTTCAGTTTTACTATCTATGTCATAGGGCATAAAACGCCCATAATGGCCACCACCTAGTAGACAAAAAGAAGGCTTGGAGATTGCCGCAGCAAAATGAATCGCGCTGGTTTCATTGCCCACCAGAAATAAGGCATCTCTAATAATGACAACAAGGTTGACCAAATTGGTTTTGCCCGTCATATTCATAGCCGGCACATTAATACGAGAAACTAATGCTTCAGCTAAACCTTGTTCAGCAGGACTCCCACAAACAACAGCAGTAAGTCCACTTTGTCGATAAATCTTATCAGCCAGAGCCGCAAAACGGGTAATCGGCCATTGTCTGCCGCTCCAGCTTGCCCCAGGAAATAAGACATAATAGTCGCTTATATCCAATGGGTTATTAACACCTTTAATGGCCAGAGAGAGATCAGGCAAGCCTGCTGCCATACTCATACCCAATCCATACATAAATTCAGCATTTCGATTTAATTCCATAAGGGGATGCGGGGTAGCCGGAATTAAACGAGTATAGAATTTATCACTAATTTTTTTTTCTAGTGGTCGCATATTACTGCAATCACCAATAGAACCAACCTTTTCCCGTGCCCCACTGATCCGTACGATTGCATCACCGTATAAAAATTCTCTGGAATAAGTGGGCTGAATTACTGCTTCAAAACCAGCCTTGCGGACTTTTCTGAGGAAATCTAATCGATATAGCGGATTTCGATTAAATTTCTGTCTATCAAGCGGCCACACTTCATCCCAATAGGGAAGTTTTTTTG
>JAFDHS010000436.1 GCA_019308655.1 Deltaproteobacteria bacterium | reverse complement strand
TATACGCCTGCCCCTGCATTCCCATAAACAGGGCCTGCATAAGGACTTCCTTCCCCTTTAACAAGGGAAAATCCTTGCGGTCCGGCGTACCGATGGCTTCGGTGGGTTTCAGAACATGGGTTTGAATGGCTATGTTTTTATCTAACAGATCATTCTCTTTTGCCAGTGTTAAAAAATTTTCGTATAATTTTTTATAAAACATTACATTTCCTTGGAATGACTTTGGTGAGCGCCTGCATCCTGAAAACGTCATTTGCCGAATCAGCCAAAAAAGAGACTGAATATTATCGTGAGCTTGTAATAAAAATTCTTGTTTCTCAGGGATATTTCGTTAAACCATTTGTCAAACTTCAAATTCTTAGCCTCTGATTAAATAACCATATCAAAAAATTAATCTCATTTTTGAGGTATCTTTTAATTTTATCTCAAGAATTATTTTCAGAAAAGTCAAGTAGATGCACTTGACAGAGGGGGTAGGGGCGAAAAGTGCCGCTACCCCATTATACAGATTATTTCAATTGGTTATGCACGGCTTGATTTAATGCCTTTTGAGCCTCTCCTTTTGAGCCTCTATGAGTTTTTTGTATTTGGATTCAATTTTGTCTATATTTTTAGACAGCACGGCCTTAAGCAGGTCACCTTCTAATTCGGCGACATCAATTCTTTTGTAGTAGTCCATTGTTTCTTTAAGGTGGGCCAATACAATCTTTCCTGTCAGTATGGGATGATTGTTAGTAACATTTGCATCTTCAAACCGGGTGCCGTGTTCAAGTTCAACTTCCATTCCCTGCTGAAAATCTTCCAGAGGAATATCCATTCCCTGCGTATTGACGATATCAAGAATTTTAGATGCTTCATCATCAGATACCGTGGGATCTGTTAATTGTGACCAATCTCTGAAACCTATTTCTTTACAGACTCTTTTTACTTCTTCAGCATTCCTCCTTTCATGAGGCACATGGCGAGAGCATCTCTCGCACCTGGTTGGACCGCCTGACCGGCGGCCTTTTCTTGAAAAACTACCGAAAAACAGTAAACTTCCGTAAGTCTTGACTTGAGATTGCGGACACGACAATCCGAATCTTTAAAAACAACATAATCCGGTTAATTTTAAAATTCAAATAATAATTTGAAATGCAGCATGCTGACTCGGTTCAAGCTAAATTATCTATTGCGGAGTTGAGCAATTAATGCCTTACGTATATCTTCGTCCAATCCTGTCAAAAACTTAATTGCGGAGTTGAGCAATTAATGCCTTACGTATATCTTCGTCCAATCCTGTCAAAAACTTAAGCATTGTTAACTCTCCACTTCGATTTTGTGCTTGTATTTTTCTATAATGACGTCGGCAAAGCAGGGGCACGTTGCAACGTTTCCCTGCGGAGTTTCTGAAGACAATTTTTTTCCTGTGGAAAAGAGAGCATTGATATAGTAAAGTCAGGTTGAGTTAATCTCTTGAATTACAAGAAGAAGCCATAAAAAATCAAGCAGTTTTCCATTACCGGATTGATATTTACAACAAAGGAGAAAAACAAATTGACACTCCGCCAGCTAAAGCAGGCGGATTCTTGGGCTTAGGCCGCAACCGGCCTAATATCTCCACAAGTTAACACGGCATGCCTTGCCGCTAAAATATATGGATGAAACAGGAACCGTTTACAAAATAATTGAGACATTGTGTAAAAACGGATTTGAGGCGTATCTCGCCGGTGGATGTGTCAGGGATATGCTCATGGGGATAGAGCCGTCCGATTTTGACGTGGTTACCGATGCACGGCCTGATGTAATCAAGGCGTTGTTCAGGGGCCGCAGGGTGACTGTTGCCGGTCGGAATTTCAGTGTCTGCATCGTGGACGGAATAGAAGTTGCGACCTACCGACGGGGCCGGGTTTGCAGTATGGCGGACCCGAAACGGAATATAGCGCTTTCCGATAATATACATGACGATCTCAAAAGACGTGACCTTTCGATCAACTCCATGGCCTTTTGTCCGTATTCAGGTGACATTATCGATGACTTTAACGGGGTTGACGATTTAAAAAACAAGGTTATTCGGTTCACGGAGAACCCGACGGACAGAATCAAAGAGGACCCGTGCAGGATTTTGAGGGCATGCCGTTTTTTATCGAAAATAGAAGGGCGATTTGATCCGGCAACCTTTGATGCCTTATGTTGCTATAAAGGGG
>JAFDHS010000078.1 GCA_019308655.1 Deltaproteobacteria bacterium | reverse complement strand
ACAGTGAGACGTTCGTGAAGAAGGGTTGCATATACAAGCCATGTTATGCCGGACCAGACCTCCTTAGGGTCCCAACTCCAGAATCTGCCCCAGATCAATTTGGCATATACAAAACCGGTTATCAGTCCGATGGTAATCATGGAAAAGCCCACGACCAAGCAAGCATAACCACTTGTATCTATCAAGTCCAAAGAAGGAAGACGCTTGTAAAAAAAACCCCGTTTTTTGGCTTTTATAGCATTTTCCTGGAGAAGATATAACAGCCCGGCTCCGCAAGCCAAGGCAAAGGAGGCCTCTCCTATGAAAATAGCAATGATATGAAAATTAAACCATAAGCTGTTAAAAATATTATTTACCCCTGCGGATGTTTGCGGAAGCCATAATGTCACGGCCATAATACCGGTAACAAGAGGAGCAGCATATATGCCTAAAATTTTAAGCCTTATTTTATACTGAAAAACAAGGAAAACACCAGCCATGGCCCAGGCTGCAATTGAAAGGGTTTCCTGAAGATTATGGACGGGGATATGGCCTGATTTTATGGACCCGTAACCTATGGCCGCGCAATGAAATAAAAACCCTGCCAGCAGTAGAAAAAACCCGGCTTTATAAAAATAGTTTTTTTGAAAAAAAAGAAAAGCAAAATATCCTGCCGTACTAAAAATGTAAAACAAGATAATAATAATAGTAAGTTCCATGACTATACCTTATCAAACAAGAACCGCAGAAAAGATCTAACCGTCTGACTGCATCAATTTTATAAATTCGTATCCTTCTCCAAAAGCTTCAAAGAGAACGGCATTTATATTGTCAACTTCGAGTTTTTTGATCATTTCAAGCACACCTTTGTCTATTAACCGCTCAAAAAGGTCCCTGTGGACCTCTGGTGCATGTTTTTTGCTTAAAAGTTTTTTGCGTATCGCTCCCATCAATTTCAGAAACCCGGCATATTCTTCACCGTATTCGGTTTCGAGATTCCGGCGCAGTTTTTTTGCAAAGGCAGGACTTTTTCCCGAAGTTGAGATCGCAATTAAAAGATCCCCCCGGCTTACGAGAGACGGGAGAATAAAATCACAGGCTTCCGGCAAATCAGCAATATTACACATAATATTGCAGCGTCTGGCATCCTCGCTTATTTGCCGATTCAATTCTTTATTGTCGCTTGCTCCGATAACAAGAAACATCCCTTCAAGATCCGAAGATTGATAAGACCTTTTTTTTAATACGATTCTGCCCTCATCTGCAAAGGAAGTCAGTTTACCGGTAACCTCCGGACTGACAACGGTCACATGGGCACCACATTCAACAAGCCTTATAACCTTCCGGGTTCCGACACTTCCACCGCCAATGATTAAGCATTTACGTTTTTTTATATCAAGATTGACCGGATAATATTTCATAAATCAATTTGTTTTTTTCAAACAGTTATCTTCATAAGATCATAGGCTAATATTAAACAATCAGTATATGTTTTGCGGCACTGTTTTGCAATATCTACTTTATCACATTCAGGATAAAAGTGGGTAAGCACCAGCTTGCGAACATTTGCCCGTGTCGCAAGCTCTCCCGCCAGGGATGGCGTCAGATGGCCCTGAACCTTTAATTCATCCGGAAGCGCGGATTCACAAATCAGAACATCCGCATCTTCAGAGAGAGTAATCAAATTTTCACTGAAGTCCGTATCCCCTGAATATACAATGGATTTTCCATTGCTGTCGGTAATCCTGAAAGCGACACTCTCTTTGTTGTGTTCAACAGGAATCGATTCCACGGTAAAGTTGTCAAAACTAAAAAAATCACGCGCTGCATTGTCAACTTCAACGATATTTAAAAGATCGGGCCCAAGCTCTATCCAATCACCGTAAACCGCTTTAAGTCCTTTATAAAAATGTAAAAATCCTTTCCCGGCCATAATGGTTAGAGGGGTTTCACGTCTTGTCTTTCCAGGATATTTGGAGGCAAACAGAAAAGGAACCAGTTCGCTGGTATGGTCAGGATGGAAATGGCTATAGCAGATAACGGAAACATCAAAAATTGTTGTTCCGGCTTCAAGAAGTCTTCTCATCGTGCCAGGCCCGGAATCAAACAAAATCTTTGAATTTCCAATCTCCACCAGAA
The DNA here is from genome assembly GCA_019308655.1 of Deltaproteobacteria bacterium. GTDB lineage: Bacteria > Desulfobacterota > Desulfobacteria > Desulfobacterales > JAFDHS01 > JAFDHS01. The sequence goes on along the minus strand of JAFDHS010000078.1, from coordinate 3,322 downwards.
CCGAACATGAACTCCGTTCAAGTGAAGGCACGCAAGTTCCTGAACCTAATATAGTCACGGAGATTTCATTTTTTGCTGACATCTTGTTTTACGGCCTGATTTAACAACCTTTTTAACATTTATAAGAAGCTATGAATCAAGATCAGGTTTCAGGGGCGTGGGAATTTTGATAATATCTACACCCTCTTCCTTGAGCAGTTCATCTTCTCCACTGGTAGTAATACCTCTGATATTTCGCTTTTCACCAACGCCATAGTGAATCTTCAAAGCCTCCTTTGTAAAATCAGAACCGACATCGTCAAAATTTTTATTAATAAAATCAAATAGTTTATTTCTGACCTCCGTAAGGGCAGCCTGATGCTCCACAACTTCTTTTGATGGCCGAGCCGATTTCTTGATAGCAAAGGTGGACAGGGCTTTGGAAATTGCAGTATCGTTACAAACCGGGCATGCAATCAAACCTTTTTTTTTCTGTTCTTCATAGGCATCACTATCCTCAAACCAGCCTTCAAAACAATGACCATTTGCACATTTCAGATCAAACGCTATCATGAAAACTACCTTAGTTTATTTATTTTTTTATAACATCAATAATATCTAAAATTAATAAAGCTAACATACCCTTTTATTTTTTAAAAGAAAATACTGATCCATTCATTTTTTTCAACACAAAACAGAAACAATCAGCAAAAAAACTGTTTTTCACACATTTAATTTGTTATATTTCCGTTAAATTTTACCCTGTCTTTGTATTAAATTTTGTTTTTTAAACAATTGCTATGCGTATAATGTGTTTAGCTTTGTCATTTTATACAACATATGGTGTCATCAATGCTCTAATTTAGCTATTTTTTAAATTTGGCGAAGGCATTGTGTATCAAAAAAGGTTTTATGGAGAATACTATTGATGAAACGTACCCTTTTAATTGGAATATGCCTTGTTTTATTTTGTACGGCGGTCCAGGCTGAGACCCTGTATATCAGCGATCGTAAACCTATAACATTGAGAACGGGACAAGGCTCTGAACGCAAAATAATAGCGATGATGAAACCCGGTCAGCCGGTAGAACCGCTTGAAGCCGGTGAAGGGTGGAGTAAGATTCGGACTGTAGATGGAAAGGAAGGGTGGGCTCTCACCCGTTTTCTTACCTCAAAAAAACCGAGCGATCTCATATTGAAAGACCTGGAAAAAAAATATAAAGAACTGATGGATCTTTCGGTTTCAATAAAAGAAGAAAATGCAAAGCTTAAAACAGACAACCAAAAACTTGCTACGGAACTTGCCGGTAATAAAAAAATGCTCGATGAGACAACCAAAAGCTACGAAACCCTTAAAGCAGCTTCTGCTGATTTTATTCAACTCAAATCAAACCATCAGAAAACAAGTGCTCAACTTTCCGAACAAACAAAAAAAGCGGAAAAACTTGAAAATGACTTATTAAAAAAAAATATCATTTGGTTTTTGTGCGGTTCGGCGGTACTCTTTGTGGGATTTTTAATGGGAGTGACTACAAAAACAAAGCGTAAGCGTTCCTCTCTGCTATAGATTGCTTAAACAACTTGGGGAAAATATTTTTTTCCGCCACTAAGATACAAAAAATGTAAAGATTACTTTGTGCATAGTGACGTTCTGGTAAATAACTTTAGTTCCGGCTTGCCCAGGTTAGGGCATGAAAAATAAAACTTATGAAATATAAAACGGATTTTTTAATAATCGGCAGCGGTATTGCCGGCTTGACCCTTGCATTAAAGGTGGCAAACTTTGGTAATGTTGCAATTGTAACAAAAAAAGAAATTATGGACAGCAATACCGCCCGTGCACAAGGTGGAATCGCATCTGTTTTTGACGAATCCGACTCTTTTGATCTCCACATTCAGGACACCTTTGAATCAGGAGATGATCTCTGCAACAAAGCGGTTGTAGAGATGGTGGTTAAAAACGGACCGGCCAGAATTCGGGAGTTAATCGATCTCGGTGTACATTTTAACTCCAAAAAAAATTCCAAAGATCAAACCATTCAACTTGACCTTGGACGTGAAGGCGGACATTCAAAAAACCGTATTGTTCATGCTCAGGACATGACGGGAGTGGAGATTGAAAAAGTTCTGGTCAATCAAATAAAAAACCATAAGAATATCAGGATCTTTGAACACCATATAGGAATTGATCTTATTACTTTTTCAACACGAATGAAAAGAGGGCTTACCACCACTACTCATAAAGATTATTGCTGCGGGGCCTATGTACTCGACAAAACAACAAAAACAGTAAAAACATTTTGCGCTAAAACAACGTCTCTTGCCACAGGAGGCGCAGGCAAGGTTTATCTTTACACCAGCAATCCCGATATTGCTACAGGAGACGGAATTGCAATGGGATACAGAGCCGGAGCAACCGTAGCAAACTTAGAATTTGTCCAGTTTCATCCCACATGCCTTTACCATCCCGATGCCAAAAATTTTTTGATTTCGGAAGCAGTAAGGGGAGAGGGTGGAATTCTTATTGACTCGGCCGGCAGACGCTTCATGGAAAAATATGACCCCAAAAAAGAACTTGCATTCCGGGATGCCGTTGCCCGTGCCATTGACAATGAACTTAAAAAAAGCGGAGAAGATTCCGTATTTCTTGACATATCTCACAGAAAGCCCGAATTTATTAAAACCCGTTTCCCGAATCTGTATGAAAAATGCCTGACCTTCGGTATTGATATGACCAAAGATCCTATACCTGTCGTACCGGCCGCCCATTATATGTGTGGCGGCATTGCAACGGACATGTCAGGCAGAACGGATATTGAAAGGCTCTATGCCATAGGAGAAACAGCCTGCACAGGACTTCACGGGGCCAATCGCCTGGCAAGCAACTCACTGCTTGAGGCGCTTGTTTATGCTCACAATGCAGCACAACAAGCCGTAAAGGACGTTAACGCTTTTAATTTTGAATCTATTCCCGAGTGTCCCTTATGGAATGAAGCCGGCACAACCGACAGTGATGAAGTTATTATGGTTTCACACAACTGGGATGAAATCAGACGATTTATGTGGAACTATGTCGGGATCGTCCGTTCAAATAAACGGTTGGCCAGGGCCAGGCGGCGAATCGAAAATATTCAAAAAGAGATCCGGAAATATTACTGGGATTTTAAGGTTACCTCAGATCTTATAGAGCTTCGAAACATCGCAATGGTAGCTGAACTGATTATAAAATCCGCCATGCACAGGAAAGAAAGCCGGGGGCTTCATTACAACATCGAATATCCTGATCGGGATGATAAACAGTGGCAAAAGGACACGCTTTTAAGAAGACCGCTTGCAGGATAAA
>JAFDHS010000077.1 GCA_019308655.1 Deltaproteobacteria bacterium | reverse complement strand
TTTTACTTTCTCTGAAAAATCACATCAAGCGATTGCTGAATGACCGCCTGGAAATAAACCCCAACCATCACGTCATACTCCGGATTATATTTCAGCTCATAAGTGGATCCGGGATATCCCCGGTCCCGGAGTTCAATAAACAGTTCAATGATTCCGTCTGTTTCGGAAACGTTTGACCGGGAAACATGGATCGGCCGGGGGTTAAAGTAAGCAACGTCTGCCTTGCCGTCCGGATGGATTTTACCGATTTCAATCACATACTCGCCGTCCGGACGTACCCAGCTGCCGATCAGCCTTTTGAAGTCAGGGGTTTCTTTTTTTTGAGAAATTACGGCGGCTGTTTCTGCTGAAGATTTATTGATCAGACTGTAAACACCCGCTATCGTTAACCCCATGAAGAGCGGAAAGAACAGAGGTACCAACCATTTTTTCCGGATCTTTCGAACGCTTTTATTCGGCTTATTTGCTTTTTTTTCTTTACCCATTATTTTCCCCGCTGATTCAGGATTACAGATGGTAGCCCGTCAGATAATCTCCAATCACTGACTACCATCTGCTGATCACTGGATACTGAATACTGAAACTTATCTCACTCTCCCATCACTTCAACCAAGGGGCATCCAACGGCCCCTGAAGGCGGTTTGGCCCCTGTGCATGCCGCCAGCGTGGAAACTATATCCACCGGATGCACCAACCGGCTGATGTGACGGGCCTTGATATTTTTCCCGGCAAAGATGATCGGTACATAGGTGTCGTATCGCCAAGGAGATCCGTGCATCGTACACAGCGGAATGGATTCATCACTGTACAGGAACCAGTAGGGCTCCTGGACCAGGTAAATGTCCCCCGAACGCTTGGGATGAAAGTTTCGCCGGATCTGCTCTATGATGGGAGCTTCGGGCAGACGGCCGTTTTTGATGTCACTGCTGGAAACCGCTAAGGCGATACCGTCAAATTTCATCATTTCTTCTGCAACGGCACGTTCCACTTCAGCCAGATCCAGACCTTTCTCATTGATCAGCTGATAGTCGAGGTAGATGTAGGGGTGCTCATACATTTTAATGAGTTCCCTGCCGATGCCGAATTGTTTTTTCAATGCGGCAATGGCCGGGTCGACATCAAATTTCGAAGGTACCAGCCGGCCCACGTCCATGCCTTGGGCCGCCATATATTCTGCTGCCTCAGGCGCTCCATGATCAGCCGACAAAACGATCAGGGTGTTTTTCAGTCCCACATGTTCGTCAACAAATGAAAAGAGATCGGCAAGGGTACGGTCCAGGCGAAGAATGTTGTCCTCACTTTCAAGGCTGGCAATACCGAAGATATGGCCCATATAATCCATGGATGAAAAACTGACGGACAGGTAGTCGGTGATGTCGTCTTTGCCCAATTTTTCGTTAATTAGAAGGGCTTTGGCAAAATCTAAGATCAAATCGTCACCCACAGGACTGAGTGTCAGCAGGGTGTAAAACAACTTGCTGTCTTTTTTGCCGAAAGGATGGGGAAACACGCGGCCATATCCGGGCAGTGCCGTTTCATAAGGCCGGTCATCCGTGTCCTTATAGATGTAGGAAGATGGATCGTAAAGCAGGTTCCACGATTTTCCAGCATAGGTATCTGCCGGCCGGTTTGCATTCCACTTATTTACCCAGTTCGGGTATTGATCATAATAATAAGTGCTGGAAACAAATTCCCCGGTTTTTTTGGAGAACCAGAACGCCTTTCCCGCATGGCCGGCCAGGGTTATGGCTGCGCGATCTTTGACTGAAACCCCGAAAATTTTTGCGCGACCGGCGGTATGCACGTTCAGTTCATCGGAAAAAGTAGAGCACAGAATTGCACGGGGAGATCGTCCTTCCGACTTTGCAGCCGCCTGGGACGGATCGATTTCCGTATCTTTGTCCACGCCGCCTTTTGCTCCGACCATATCGTAGCCGCTGTCCTCTACAGCATATCCCAGATTACCGGTCTCCCGGTCCATCCACACATTGGCCACCATACCGTGGGCGGAGGGAAAAGCACCTGTGGCCAGGGTAGCATGGCCGACTACGGTCTCCAGGTTGCTGTGCTGATAGTGGGCGTTGGTGTATACGGTCCCTTTTTTGAAAAGATACCTGAAACCGCCGTTTTTAAATCGATTGAGATATCGTCCCGGCAGGTCTCCCCGCAGCTGGTCCACGGTAATCTGTAAAATGAGTTTTGGGGGTGAATCTGCGGCTATCACACTGTTAAGATTCATAAACAGTGCAATAGCCAATACCGATGTGAATTTTATTATTTTCATTGTATCCCCATTTTGTAAATATTGATATATGATCAAAAATATCTGCTACGGGGGCCGGCCCTGAAGAAGAATGACGGTTTGAATTGCTTTGAATGCCACGCCCATCCAATGGGTGGAGCGTGGTCAAGTTTTCAATACCAGCCACCAGGCTATTTGGGAATGCCATCTCTTTTAGTTTGAAGTCCCCTCACTGAGTATCTTCATGACTTCATCCATATTGAATTTCGCCGGTTTCTGCCGGGGGGGGAATTCCTGGAAAGTTTTCAGGAAATTACCCACAAAATCTTGTGCGGGAACAAGAAGAAAAGCATGGCGAATCCACCAGGTCCGATAATTATTGGAGTCGGTATCCGCTCGCTCGTACGGATCACTTCGCAAATTAAATATCTTTGGTACGCGTAACCAGATGAAAGGTTCCGACCATACGTCGAAATAATTTTTCCGCTGCTCCGCAAATACCAATTTCCACTGCTGAAAACGTGTGGCGACGAGTTGCCCGTCGTCATTAAAATAGAAAAACGCCTTGCGCGGCCCATTTTCTTCATTGCCGCTCATGTACGGCAGGAAGTTATAACCATCCAGATGCACCTTATACTTCATATTGCCGACCCGGGTGCCTTTCTTGAGTTTTTCCTTTATATCAGGCTCTCCGACGGCGGCCATGAGGGTCGGAACCCAGTCCTGCATAGACATAATGTCATTGGAAACCTTACCGGCTGCAATCTTCTCCGGCCATCGGACCATTGCCGGGACCCGGTAGCCGCCTTCCCAGTTGGTATTTTTTTCACCACGGAACGGCGATATGCCGCCGTCAGGCCATTCGTTGTAGTGCGGGCCATTGTCACAGGTATAAACAACAATGGTATTGTCGGCAATCTTCAGGTCATCAAGCTGCTTCAAAAGTTCACCCACATGACCGTCATGTTCCACCATACCGTCGGCATAAATGCCAAGGCCGGTCACCCCCTGACTCTCTTTTTTCAGATGGGTGTAGAAATGCATCCGGCTGGGATTGAACCAGACAAAAAAAGGTTTTTCAGCCTTGTGCGCACGATCAATGAAATCCTGCGTGGCTGCCAGAAACTCCTCGTCAACGGTTTCCATACGCTTGCGGGTCAATGGGCCGGTGTCTTCAACCTTTCCATTGGCAGTGGCTTTGATCACTCCCCTGGGACCATATTTTTTCTTTAATTCGGGATTTTTGAAATAATCGGGATGCTCCGGTTCTTCTTCGGCGTTCAGGTGGTAAAGGTTACCGAAGAATTCATCGAAACCGTGGGCCGTGGGCAGAAATTCATCCCGGTCTCCCAGGTGGTTCTTGCCGAATTGCCCGGTCATATAACCATGGGGTTTTAAAAGCTCTGCAAGGGTAGGGTCTTCTTTTCTAAGCCCTATATCGGCACCGGGCAGACCGACTTTGCTAAGACCTGTGCGGACCGGACTTTGGCCGGTGATAAAGGTCGATCTCCCGGCAGTGCAACTTTGTTCCGCATAATAATCCGTGAACATCATGCCTTCGTTGGCAATACGGTCGAGGTTGGGGGTTTGATAGCCTACCAGTCCCCGGCTGTAGGCACTGATATTGTGGACGCCGACATCATCCGACATGATTATCAGAATGTTGGGTTTGTCCGGTTTTGCCATTGCAGGGCCTGCAAAGCAGACAACGGCTATCAGTCCAATAAACAAAGTGATCCTTGTGATTCGAAATGAAGTTTGAACTTTCATTACCTTCCTCCTTTTAGATTAAAGGTTTTGGATTAAGCAAACTATTGGTTCTGAGATGGACTAAAATTTCCGAATCAGGTTGAGGGCGAAAAAGTGGATCACGTTGGTGTCGTATTCACCCTTGAGGGAGCCCTGGAGGGGACCGCCCTCCTGGTCGATGCCTGCATCTCCGGCATCCATGTACTCATAGGCCAAACCCACGGTCACGTCGTCGTTCCAATCGTACTGAACTCCGGTGCCGACCCGGACCTGTCGGTCCAGGGGCAGGTCCGGGGTGCGCTTGTGGTCCCCGTCCACCGGGGAGGTGTCGTAGGCTGCGCCCACGGACCACAGCCATTGGGGGGCGAAGCGGTACTGGGCACCCAGGGCGAAGTGCCAGGTGTCGTCGTAACCCAGATCTTTGGTGAAGGTTTGAGAATCAGTTGATGCCAGGGTCAGGTCCTGTTTGCCGAACTCACTCCATTCCTGCCAGCCGATGTTGCCCATGATGGCCCACTGCTCGTTGATCTGCCGGTAGCCGCTCAGCATGATCGCCTGGGGAACCGTCATCTCTATGTCCACTTTGCTTCCGGCAAGTCCGGACAGATTCAAGATACCCTGCAGCACCGGCCCGATGTTCCTGAGGTCGGTCACGTCCTTAAACTCCAGATCCACCTCCGAGCGGTAGGTGATACCGAAGCGGGTGCCTTCCCTGGGCTCCAGCAGAACCCCCAGGTTGAATCCGTAGGCTACGTCGTTGTCTTCGAGTTTGAGTTTTCCGTCGGCCAGACCGGTCTGCCCTGGCACGGCGTTGTTGTTGATAGCGGCCTTTTGGTCCAATTCAGCGTAGAGGATATCGAAACCGGCGCCCACGGACAACCATTCGTTGACCCGGTAGCCTACGGAAGGATTGACGCCGAAGGTCAGAAGCTCGGCTTCGGTGGCGTAATAGCGGCCGGCCCAGTTGTCGCCGTAGTCCACCCCCAGCCCGAAATAGGAGCCTGTACTGATCCCGAGCTTCCAATCCGGCGTGAGGTTATAGACATAGTGAAGGGTGGCACTGGGTACGAATCCCCCGGCGTTGCCGCCGTTGCCTCCACCAAAGCCCGCAATGTCGGTATCGAAACGGGTATTTACGTAGAGACCCTGGATGGCCGCCAGCATCTGGGAACGGTCGAGCCGGGTCATCCCGGCCGGGTTGATGCCGGCTGTAGAGGCATCGGCTGCCAGGGCTGCTCTTCCCGCACCGGCCGTCCCCAGGTCCGGCGTTCCCAACTCGTACAGATAGAGGCCCGCGCCCCAGACCGGCGGGTAATAGCGTTAGCATTTTTACCTGTGGGTAAAGAAACCTGACCCGGAGGACCTGGTTTTATAGATTCAAATAAAGGAAAATTCAGAGGAAGTAGCGTGCTCAATGTCGGATTTAGGACATGATGAATTATATTAAATGGTTCCGTGTGTATTGTCTATAGGTAGAAGACCTCAATTTATATAGGAAATAATCCCTTGGGGGCCACACGGTTTACGGCTTCAACTATTAAACATGTAACTATCTAAATTTATAAGAATTATTTTTAGGTACTTCTAAGCCTTATGCAAAGTGGCCGAAGTTATGACCAAACCCATTATGACGAATAAAGGTTATGTCTTTATAGCTTACCTGTTTATAAGCCTTGCCGAGCTTTGTTATATACTCACCGCCAATCGTTTTCACATAAAATCCGCTGGTTCCCGTAAATCCGGAAACATAACCTTTTTGCCCAAATACAGAAACGGAGTCCCCTAAAAAAACACCTTTGAGTTCCTTCGTATTTTTGGCATTGCGTTTGGCCGCTCTATTGGGAATTTTTCTTCCTTTTCTGGGTATCGCTTCATGAAGGCTTCTTTTCTTTTTTCTGAATTGCTTTATGTATAAAACGTCGTTTGGATTACTTTTGATTGCTTTTATGCCTGCTATGGCTATTGCATCATTATGATGGCTCTTATCGAGAGCAAGCGTATCCCCGGCTATTTTGGTATAGCTGCCGTAAGTTATTTTGCAATTCACACGTTTGAGAATTTGCCTTCTGAGAACATTCATGAAGACAGTTTCTCTGTATTGTTTCGGTTTCTTAAAAGTATGATGAATCCTGCCCTGATGAAAATCGGCATGGCACTTAGCATGGATGCTAACTAAGTTATCGGCATTGTCTGTTCCGCCATCACGTTTTTGGATAATGTGGTGGGTTTGTAGAATATCACCTTTTTTCTTGCAGATTTGACAGGTATAATTATCTCTCGCAAAAACATAATAACGTGTGTTCCAAAAGCCAAAAGCCTCACCTTGTTGATACGCTTTACCTTGAATGTCAGGATTTTTCAGTTTGGCAGCATCAAACTTACCAACTTCCACTGTTATTTCCGGCTCAGGTAAGGCCTTCATGATTTTATTGATCCAGTTTATCGTATTATCAACCCTGCTTTGAATTGATGGAGGCAGCCATCCTTCCGGTTTAGATCTGTTTTCAAATCTTGGTTTTCGATACCGGGTCTTTCTGTTTCTCCGGGACCGCCTATAGGTCTTCCGGACAGTTAACAGATTTGAAACATCATCCCTGAGTTCTATGGTGCCTTTTCCAAAGACTTTATTGCCGGATGTAATTGCAAAACCTATATATTTAGCACCGGAGTCAATACCTACCTTTATCGGTTGGATAGTTTCTCCAGTGGCACAAAACAACTGAATGGTAAAAGGCAGATAACTGATAATCTTGGCCTTGCCGTGCTTGAGTAATAACCTTGCCCTTTGTGGTTTGCAGGGCATCAGACTTTGGTTCCGTTTGTTTTTGACAAATACTCGCAAGTTTTGTCCTCCTGTCGGAGTAGTTGCCCATCCATAATGTTATCTCAGGGTTTGTCGCTTATTTGACTGTCCCTACCTCACAGGACTGTTTACAGATAAGCCGCAGAGTTCAGGACTTGGGCATCATCCTGAAGTGCCTATATATTCCTGAGTAACGTAGCCCCATCAGCTAATTGCTGGTGGCTGAATGTAGTCAACCTGGGCTTTTACAAGCCCCTTCTGAATCTGTGATTCAGGAGGGGTAGTTGACGTTTGAGCCGAAGTTTGTAATTCAGACTTAAAGTCTGAACTCCCAAGATAATGCTAAAAAAAATAAATAAACGGAGCCGCTCAAAGCCGACTGAATGTTTTCCGGTCAATGATTTGATTGGCTCCAGACCCCATCGTTACCTCGTCACCTTCCGCTTTAAAAGTTGT
>JAFDHS010000076.1 GCA_019308655.1 Deltaproteobacteria bacterium | reverse complement strand
TCCATCATGCAGTATATCAAGAGAAAATATAATTTGCTCATTGGTGAAAGATCAGCCGAAATTATCAAGACAACCATCGGAAATGCATATCCTGATTCTCAGAATCTTGAAACCATAGAAGTTAAGGGTCGGGATCTTGTATCAGGTATTCCCAAGATTCTTGCCATTGATTCCGAGGAGATCCGAATCGCGATTTCCGAGCAGATAGATGCTCTGGTTGAAATGGTTAAGATAGCTTTGGAACAGACGCCTCCGGAGTTGGCCGCAGATGTCGTTGACCGGGGAATCGTATTAACAGGTGGCGGCGCTCTTTTAAAAAATCTTGACAGGCTTATCAGAGAGGAGAGCGGCCTTCCGATAACAGTCGCTGAAGATCCTTTGGTAACAGTGGCTCTGGGTTGCGGAAAGGCGCTGGACACTCTCGAAATACTCAGACAAATTGTAATTCAATAGATCCATGTTTTCAAAAAAAACGTTGATTGCCGTGGGTCTGGTTGCCTTGATTGCTGCCAACATCATAGCCCTTTCCGTCAACAACAAACGTAACTTCCCGTCTAATGGAACCGGGCGGATTGTTATTTTTTTCGTGGCTCCTTTTCAAGATCTTTTTACCCGTTCAATACGGTTTGCAGGAGATGTCTGGAATCATTATTTTTTTCTTGCTTCAGCAGCAAAAGAGAATGATCGTCTTAAAAAAGCGCTTACTCATGCCTTTGAACAGAATAACAAGTACAAAGAGATAGAACTGGCTAATTCTCGTCTTCGTAATTTATTGAATTTCAAGGAAACCGTTAGTCAAACTCTCCTTGCCGCCGAGGTCGTCGGCAAGGACCCCTCATCCTGGTTCAAAAGCATAATAATAGATAGAGGCACTGATGACGGCATAAAGAAAGGCTTTCCTGTTGTGGTATCGGAGGGCATTGTAGGACAGGTTATAGACGTTTCATCCAATTATTCAAAGGTGTTGTTGATTATAGACAAAAACAGTGCCGTTGATGCATTGGTCCAAAGAACCAGAGCCCGCGGGATTATTAAGGGTGATTTGGCCGACCGGTGTCATTTTAAGTATGTTTTACGCAAGAATGATATAAAAGTGGGGGACACGGTTATCTCCTCCGGATTAGACGGTGTTTACCCAAAAGGATTTCGTATCGGGCAGGTTTCAGGCGTTGCGAGATTCAACTCCGGCATCTTTCAGGAAGTTTCAGTTATCCCTTATGTTGATTTTGAAAAGCTTGAAGAGGTTTTAGTTGTATTAAACCCACCAAAGCATGACTTTGGGATCAAGTGATGCTCTTTCTATTTTATTTTATTCTCTGTTTTTCTCTTGTAATATTTCAGACAACAGTTTCGTCAATGCTACCCCCTTTCAATAAATTTTATAACCTTCAGATTCCTTTTGTTCTTTGTTTGGGGTTATTTCGTCCCCTTAATGAAGCCGTTCCCGTTATTTTTTTTCTCGGATTTGTAATGGACAGTCTTTCCGGAGCACCTTTCGGGCTTTATATAACGACGTATCTTTGGCTTTTTATCAGTGTGAGGTGGATTGCCATATATTTCGATTCCAATAGTATACTTTTATTACCTTTTGTTGTCGTTGGAGGGGTTTTAATCGAAAACTTTATTTTTTTGGGTTTCACTGGGATTTTGGATCCGGACTTCCGGTTTTTAGCTCCTGCGGGAAAAACTGTTTCATGGCAGATTTTATGGGCTTTAGGCACGGGAACTTTTTTTATCCTCTTCATTAATAACCTTTATAAAAGATTGGATAAATGGCTTAAAAAGCTATTGGTCTGATGGGAAACGCGTTAGCGTTTCGAGTTCCTTGAGCAAAGGCTTTGGAATTGTGAAGCCGACCATTAAGGGGAATTTTGGGCAATTATTTAAAAACTGTTGATAGCAGCTGGTATAAACCACGATTGAGTGCTGCCATGATCTGGGTCTTGGCAGCCTTTTTTTTACTTACAGTACGTTTGTTTTATCTTCAGGTCATTGAGGGAGAGGAGCTTAGGAGACTTTCCAAAAATAACTGCATTCGGCTGCAAAGTATAGATGCCCCAAGGGGGTTGTGTTTTGACCGTAATGGCGTATTACTGGTGGATAATCGTCCTGCTTTTGATGTGAATATCATATTAAGGGATGCCGTACCGGTTGCCGAGACAATTGACAAACTCTCTAAGTATATTAAAGTTCCTTCAAAAGAGCTGATGGAAAAGATTGATAGGTACAAGGGACTTTTTTCTTATAAGCCGATTTTGTTAAAGCGGAATATTGATCGAAATACATTGGCCGCTATAGAGGTTCGCAAGTTTGATCTTCCCGGCGTGATAGTGGATGTTAAACCTCGCAGATATTATATTAACAAGCAGAGTGCATCCCATCTTTTAGGATATTTGGGTGAAATAAATTCTCGTCAGCTTCAAAGCAAAAAATATTCCGGATACAGGGTCGGAGAGTTTGTTGGAAAAGTCGGTATCGAAAAGACATATGAAGAGTGTTTGAGAGGAAAGCGTGGCGGCCGACAGGTCGAAGTAAATTCTACCGGTCAAGTCAGAAGAATTTTGAAGACTGTTGGCGCACAACCAGGACATAATCTTTTTCTTACCATTGATCAGGTATTACAGCAAAAGGCTGAAACGCTTTTAAACGGTTTGGCCGGTGCTGTCGTAGCCATGGAACCGTCAACCGGTCATGTGCTTGTTATGGCGAGCAGTCCTTCATTTGATCAGAATGCTTTTATCAGTGGGTTGTCCCATGAACAATGGAATTCTCTTGTGTCTAATCCATTCAGGCCCATGGAAAACAAAGCTGTTCAGGCCCTGTATCCGCCGGCATCGACCTATAAAATTGTAACAGCTATCGCCGGACTTGAGGAAGGCATTATAGATGAAAATACCACGTTTGACTGTTTGGGTTATCATAAATATGGGGATCGGGTTTTCAGGTGCTGGAAAAGAACCGGGCACGGCAAAGTTAATGTTGTAAGGGCATTAGCTGAATCCTGCGATGTTTTTTTTTACCAGGTGGGGCAAAAGCTGGGTGTAGATCGACTTGCATGGTATGCTAAAGCATGTGGGCTTGGATCGCGTACCGGAATTGATCTTGACCACGAAGCCCGAGGGTTGGTCCCGACCAAGGCCTGGAAAAGAAGACGTTTAGGAATGTCATGGCAGGGCGGGGAAACCCTTTCGGTCTCCATCGGGCAGGGCTATAATCTTGCCACACCCTTGCAAATGCTGGTTTTAACGTCAGCGGTGGCCAATGGTGGAACAATGTATAGACCCTTGATACTCAAGTCTATCAAGACGGCTGAGGGGCTGCTTGTTCGTAAGAGTAAAAGCAGGATATTGGGTAAATTGCCGGCCGGTAAGAAAACTATGGAAATTGTCAGAAAAGGTTTGTGGCAAGTCGTTAACAACAGGAGGGGAACTGCAGGAATTGTTCACGTGGATGGTATTGATATCAGCGGTAAAACAGGGACCGCCCAGGTTGTTAGTCGGAAAAAAAATGACACGGCAAATAAAAAGCCGAAAGCGAATTTTTTAAAACCACATGCATGGTTTGTGGGATATGCACCATCTGACGCTCCTGAAATAGCTGTTGCCGTTATTGTGGAACATGGGGAGCATGGTTCAAGTACGGCAGGCCCGATTGCAAGGGATGTTATAAAAACTTATTTGCAAAAAGAGCGACCGGTAACCGCTAACCGCTAACCGGATACGGATATTTATGTTTGATAGACGGCTTGTCCAATATTTTGACTGGGGCTTATTAGGGGCTGCCTTTCTGCTTGGGCTTATAGGGCTCATTGTTTTGTACAGCGCCGTAACGGCAGGAACGTCCAATCAGCATAACATATTGTATTTAAAGCAGATCGTCTGGTTTTGTGGGGGATTGACCGTAATGGTCGTCTTTTTCTTGTTTAATTATAAAATACTGGATCGATGGGGCGTCGTAATCTATTTAATTTGTATCATTCTTCTGGTTTGTGTCTTGATCTTCGGTAAATATGTCGGTGGATCAAGAAGATGGCTGGCAGTCGGGCCGGTTACAATTCAACCGTCGGAGCTGGTCAAGATCGCAGTGATCATTATTCTGGCGCGACATTACTCAAGGTATGCAAATACAAACGGGCTTACCTTGATCGATCTTATTACTCCCATGGCCTTAACCGTAATCCCATTTGCTCTTATTGTAAAGCAGCCTGACTTGGGTACCGCAATGCTTGTTTTGTTGCTTGCGGCTTCGATGACGATTTTTGTAAAAATTGAAAAACGTTCATTCGCCTATTTAATGGGTGGCGCTACCATAACCTTTCCTCTGATATGGTTTTTTTTAAAGGGCTATCAGAAGCAGCGGATCATGACATTTTTAAATCCGGATCGAGATCCCCTTGGTGCCGGGTATCATATTATTCAATCCAAAATTGCTATCGGTTCAGGTATGATTCTGGGGAAGGGATATTTGAAAGGGACTCAGAATATACTTTCATTTTTACCTGAACAGCATACGGATTTTATATTATCTGTTTTGGCCGAAGAGTGGGGATTTACAGGCTCCCTATTCCTTTTGATTGTTTATTTGTTCCTCATTTCCCGGGGATTAACGATTGCTTATAAGTGCAGAGATAATTTTGGTACGATTCTTTGCTTCGGCATCACGGTCATGATATTTTGGCAGGCTTTTATCAATGTCGGAATGGTGATGGGCTTAATGCCCGTTGTTGGCGTTCCTTTGCCCTTAATCAGTTATGGCGGATCATCCGTCATAACGACCATGGTTGGAATCGGCATATTGATGAATGTCAGCATGAGAAGGTTTATGATGGAATAAAGCAGATGTCGGAATCTTAATTTTGAAGCTGCTGCTTTTTATGGCAAAAAAGTGGCTTTCGATTGTTTGAAAAGTAAAAATTTTCTAAAAAATCTTTGACATTTTATCGTGGTAGATGATAATGGACGGGATCAAAGTAATTGTATATCTTAGATGCGCGGGGTTTAAAATAACCGATTAACAGTAACCAAAAACAATGGTGGAGGGTCTCTTATGATTAACGTTGATGGATCGGTTTTTATACAGATCGTCAATTTTATTATTCTGATATGGGTTTTAAACATTATCTTGTATAAACCGATCAGGAATGTTCTGGCTCAAAGGAAAGAAAAGATTACAGGTCTTGAGCAGAGTATCGAGACGTTTAATTATGATTCCAAAGAGAAGGAGGATGCCTTTGACGCAGGAATTAAAGAGGCCAGAGCAAAAGGATTAAAGGATAAAGAAGCTTTGGTGGAAGAGGCTTCCCAGGAAGAGAAAAGCATTGTCGAAAAGATTAATGAAAAAGCTCAGGCGGACCTTGTACGGATTCGCAGCAAGATCGCAAAGGATACTGAGAGCGTTCGGGTATCTCTTCAACAAGAAGTCGACTTTTTTGCCGATGCGATAGTGAAAAAAATTTTGGGGAGGGCGGTTTAATGAGATTTCCTGGTTCTATACAGAAGCGTTGTTCGGTCATGACGATCGTTATGATAATCGGTATAACAGCTTTTATTTTGGGCTTTGCCGG
>JAFDHS010000075.1 GCA_019308655.1 Deltaproteobacteria bacterium | reverse complement strand
TTCAGGTGTCAGGCGAACTGATGAAAATTCTCATACTTATTGAGTACTTATTTTTCTTTCGAGCTTTCGTAGTTTCCCGTTTTCGTGATAAATCTTTTTTTTCTAATTGCACAGGTCGAACTATATTATATCATAGCCTTTTCTGAAAATTCTGCATTCCTGGAAATCAGGAAAGTTTTACTGGATGTTTGCAAGTATAACATGGATTTGCAAGTATTATCTGCTTACCGGTTCGGGTTTCAGTATCAATCACAAGAGGGCCCATCAGATTCATGGTAATCGGAGTCTCGTTTCCCTGTCTAATGGTCACAAGTGCAAGAACAGTAACCTTCCCCTCCTCTAACCCTTCAAAAATTCGCTTTTCAGCAGAAGGCAATTCTTTAAGATAGTCCTTCTTTACCAGGAATGGATCGATTACCACAAAGGCAAGATCGGCATCTGTTAGAGATTGGAGCCAAAAAAAAGGAGATTCAGGCTTATGCTCAAGGATGACATAATCTTTTTGTGCAGGAAACCCCAGGAGCCCTTCCGGAAATTGGACCACCCGCTTCTCGTCGATACTTAACTCTCCGAACCTTGTCGTCTTGATGGTTAGCATCAAATTTGCATTTTTTTTCATTACTCCAACACTCCTGACAGATCCTCGGGCGCTTTTGCCGCCCTGATATTTTCTTCAATAATGTTTTTATATACCTCGGTTCTGTATATTTGAGTCTCTTTGGGAGCATCAATCCCCAGTTTTACCTTGTTTCCTCTGATTTCCAGAACGGAAACCGTGATATTGTTTCCGATGGTAATACTATCATCAACCTTCCTGGTTATTACAAGCATGGGCTCCCTCCATGGCTCCCGTTCGCAGTTATTTTTTTGACAGGATATTCAAATATCTTATTTGAGTATAAACTTTTTGTGTAGAAATGACATTGTCGATGCTGATTTAAGTGCAACGGAACGACGGTTTGCAGATAAATCCGGACTCACAAAAACAAAAAAGGTTCCCTGTCTGAAAAAATGAAAATTCCTATATCCGGGTTAAAGAAGGCAAAATACATGCCATCTTTCTAAATTCATATTCCGTCTCAATTTTAGTAATTATTTAAAGATGATATATTTGAGGAAAAATTGTGGTCCTGTTGAAATGTCAAATTTATGACACATGGAACAGATCAGGCATAGAGGACATGGTTTCCTAAAACCAAACGAATTATGGACTCCCTTCAATTAAATATTTTTTAAAAACCCAGGTACGTATTGAGGGACTCGGCACAAAAAATCTGACCTGAACATGAGCACTATCCGGGACACTTTATTTTTTCCGAGTCCCTTATGCCGTTGTGTGCAGTTAAAATTTTTTTTCGTATATGCAAAAAAATACTAAAGTTATTTATCACTTGTTCCGATAACTATTTCAAGCCCTCTTTGGAATAAGGAGTAGTGTATGGAAATCAATACGGTTGCTATGCAACAATCTCATATAGTAAAAGAATTAAATACGAGTGGTTTAGATAAGAATCTTAATCAAACGGATGAACACTCAAAAATCATGCAAAACCAAGAAGATAAGGATGGCATAAGCGCAATCAATCCGAATTTAGGCCAAAATATAAACTTGTTTGCTTAAAATCCGGAAGTGATGATTGCGTTAAAATCATTATGCATATCCAGAGAGGGCTTTATTTTCAATTGTCTATTGATTAAAGGAGTCGGATAAAATGATAAATTCAATAAATACTGAAAAGATACAGAGCCAAGAGATAAACTTGACAAAGGTTGAATCTTCCAGCGCTACCGAGGAAAATGCCCGAAATTATCAACCGGAGCATAAAGCATGTGAAGAGATCAAAGAAGTTTCCCAGGTCCAGTTAGATGAACTGCAAAATAAAATAGAGCGTATTAATAATTTCAGGATTCAGTTTTCAGAGCATGAAGCAACGGGTCGTACCCTTGTAAAAGTCATTGATAAAGAGACCGAAGAGTTGATCAGAGAGGTTCCTCCCGAAGATTTACTGAACGCACTTGCCAAATTAGATGAAATGATCGGAATTCTTTTTGATAAGAAGGTGTGACAAACTCGTATCAAGCTTTCATCCGGCCCTGTAACAAGAAAAAACAGACTTTATTTTTTCTTTTCCTTCTTCAAAACTTACACCGGAATCACGTAATTGTTCCAAATCTTCGTATACGTGTTTCACTCCCTCATATATTGGGTCCAAGGCATCATTTGCATGGATTAAATTTTCTATATTTTCATAATTTTCACCCAATTTAACAAATAATTCTTTGCGGGCAGGATATTTTCGACTTTCCCAAACATCTTCTGATAATTCTATGATTACCTCAAATTTCTCCTCGAATAGTTGGCTTGAATCCGGTAGTGGTAAATTTTTTAAAATTCCTAAATACATAAAACTTTCATCAAGATCATTAAATTTTTTCAGTATCCTTTTTTCTATCTCTTTTATAAAGTTATCATCCTCAGAAACATCTTCCAACACCTCGAAAAAGTCCACCCGAGAATACTTTTCTGACAATTTAGAAGAATCAACCGGGGTTAACTCAATAGAAACAGGTTCTGACCCGACAGAACCATTATCTGTAAAAGGCTTTTCCCGGGCACCGGATATTTCGTTCTTTTCAGCAAAATCATCCGCCAAATTAAAAAATATATCCGATAGCCTTGCTCTTATTTTTTCTATTTTTTTTATCAGATCAGATTCCAACTCCCTATGATCATCTCCCGCCAACTTTAAACCTCCACTTTTTTTCGTCCTTTCACATTTCCTGATGATACTGCACCGATTGAAATTTTCAGGATTGTGCATTGAATAATTTATTCTTACCGAGTCCTTCAACTCAATCGGCTAATTTTATACAAACTTCCACAAAGGCAATATTTTCTTGATGGCTAAAAGCAAAACGCTCATGTCTTGTCATGTCCGGAATATTGATTTCAAAGTCACTGCCGGTCGTAATGGATGGAATGGAAAGGACACAGGATAAGCCGGAGTCGCAAAAGTTGGACTTCAGCTTGCCGCCGATCATATTACTCAATTCACGAATCACATCATGGACATCTTCTTCATCCTGTATTTCATCCAGATCCATACCCAGCATACCGGCCGTTATCAGGCGGGCAAATGCATTACTGACATGGATACGGATACATCCCAATACCTTTCCGGCGAAACTCACTGTCCCGACATGTTTAATACCATCCAAACTTGACCGGGAAATCGCTGTGCAAGGTTCCATCTCCATGGAAAGCATCATATCAAACACTTCTTTTATAGAATCGGCAACAAATTTTTTTAAATCAAATGTGTCGATTTGATTGACAGCACTTTTTATTGGAACTGGAGTTTGGATTAATTCTTTCATCATCACAGACACTTCCACGAAGGCAATGTGTTGTTGATTACAAAAAGCAAAATGCTCATGCCTTGCCATGTCCGGGATTTCGATTTCAAAGTCACTGCCGGTCGTAATGGATGGAATGGAAAGGTCACAGGGTAAGCCGGAATCACAAAAACCCGACTTCAGCTTACCGCCGATCATATTGCTCAGTTCACGAATCACATCATGGACATCTTCTTCATCCTGTATTTCATCCAGATCCATGCCAAGTATACCGGCCGTTATCAGGCGGGCAAATGCATCACTAAGATGAATACTGATACTTCCCAATATCTCTCCGGCAAAACTTACTGCCCCGACATATTTAATACCATCCAAATTTGTCTGCAACTCCGCTGTGCAAGGTTCCATTTCCATGGAAAGCATAATAGTGAAGACTTCTTTTACTGAGTCGGCAACAGAACTTTTTAAATCAAACGTATTAATTTTAATCATACCGGTTTTTCCTCTGACTTGCTATTTGTAAGACAACAACTATAAACATTTTTTCTTTATCACAAAGGAAATATCCTTACTTTCAGGTATTGAGTTTTGAGGAATGAGAGTAAATACCTTCTCAAATCTCAATACTCACCACTCAAATCCAAAATCAGTTTAACATCTTGTATCTATAGCTTTATTTGGTTTTCGCTCAAACACTATTTAATTTCGGTTAATACTTTTTGATATCTATCGACTAACTCATAAGATGAGTTCATAATATCTACAGCTTTATTAATTAATTCTAAAGAGTTTTTATGATTTATTAACAGATCGATCTCAGTCAATACTTTCATGTTTCCTTTCATTCTATACTGTATATCCGGTACTTTTTTATTTAATATATAATTAAAATAGCTGGAGATATGTTTATTATGAATCATTCCTACAATTGTTAAAAAGTCTAATAATGAAATATAAAACCCTTGTTCGGATTTGATTATCGATGCCAACAGTAGATGTGCAAAAACGCTTTGCTTGTCATCATAATCCCGCAAAGAACAAAGAGAGTCTAATACCTCATCCAACATGCGTGTTAATTTTGTCGTATTATCACCAAGCAAAGTTATTATGTCTTTACATTCGCTCAAAAGATGTTTTTTTTCTACGACAATAGTAACATTAAAGAAAACTCTAAACATAGTGAATATCATTTTTATTTTCTTCATAAAAATCTCATAATTCCTCTTTCAATTTATCTTCAGGTCATTTTTATTCTTTTTAAATACACTATCGGCTATTTTCCAAATTTCTTAATCAGAAATATAGACAATTATCCATATGTTTTTAAGGTCGGGAATAAGGGACCCGGAAAAAGGTTTATGGAACACTTAAATCTACATTGATTACATGTTCTTATTATGTTATCAGAGAGGCTGAATGGTGGATATGATTTTAACGTACCGGCGACACATTTATTTTTTCAATATTTAGCGATGGAAGAGTTTAGTAAAATTCAAGGAACAAATTAACATCTTATCTTCAGACCATCTTTATCCGATCCTCAATCAAATTATCCTCAAAACAGAACGACTCTTCCCGGGTCATGAAAACTTCAACCATCAAAAATGATACAAAGAATCCTTGCTCGGAATAAAAAAATATACATTAAGTACAACAGGTTCAGAAAACAGGTTTTTTCCGAACTTGCACCTAAAGAAAGCGAAACCATTCTTTATCTTCTTCCATGGCTTTTGAGTATCAACCATCCCGCTTGTCCCGGCTATATCGCTGACCTTGAAAGACCATTCAGGGTTTTTAATATTGATAATGAAAATGCGATCAGGAAGCGCGAACCGGTTTTCAAACAGATATTCGGAATAAAAAGAAAGAAATCTTTTTTGACCCCCTCCTCAAAATACTACCTTATTCAAGGGCTTTATACAATTGGGAGTATTGGAACGGTCAGCCAGACATCCCATTCCGATTGTGACATCTGGGTCTGTTTTGACAAAAAGAAATTTAATAAAACCGCCTGGCTTCAGCTCAATCAAAAGATCAACCTTATCAAGGATTGGATGGACATGTACCTTAAAATGCCGGTCTTTTTTTTTATTTCCGATATAGCGGCTGTAAAAAAAAGCCGCTTTGGCAGCGTTGATTCCGAAAGTTCGGGCAGTACCCAGAAAAACGTTCTTAAAGAAGAGTTTTACAGGACCTGCATATTAATCTGCGGCAAGATTCCCTTATGGTGGCTCTGCTATGACGAAA
>JAFDHS010000074.1 GCA_019308655.1 Deltaproteobacteria bacterium | reverse complement strand
GCCATGGGCCTTCCGCTTTTGTATTCCCCGGAAGATTATCAGGCGGTGATGAAAGACTTGTGGTCTTCTTTTCCTCAAAATTCGGGCGAAGCCATTGTCGTAGTCGGGCACGGTACGGATCATGCAAGTTGGTCGTCATATCTTGCGTTTCATCATATGTTTCAGGAAAAATACGGTCCGGGCATATACATGGGTATGGTTGAAGAAGGAACGCCTTCAATGGAAGCGATTGTTGCGTCCGTAAAAAAATCGGGGTTTAAAAAAGTACACATGGTTCCTTTTATGCTGGTTGCAGGGGTCCATTTTCAGGAAGATCTTACAGGAGAGGAAGATTCCTGGAAAACCGCTTTTGAACAAGAAAACATTGCAGTTTCAGCACTCAAAGAGGGACTTGGACTTCGGCCGGGTATCATTGACATATTCTGCAAACATATTCAGGATGCGCTCGATGTGATTCCCGGTTAAAAAAAAATTTCAATTTGTGTTTTTCCCCGGCAACTTTAACTCATTTTTAACTTTTCCGCTTTATTGGGCTTAGGATTATAAAAGTCTGTTTTGAGAGTCTATTTGCCGAAAATTTACGACTGTTTGAACCACAGTTTTGAAGCAGGTGCGTCAGTTTTTTGACAAGATCTAAGCGTCTGAAACAAATTTTGACGGTTTGTGGAAAATCGAAATTGAAAAAAACACAATATATTGTTGAAATAAAAGATAAGATATACTATAAATTGTGTTTGTTGGAAATTTCTTCAGCGTTTTTAAAATGTTATCAAAAATATCATCCGGAGAAAAAAATGAAGAGAAAAAGAACGCTTCTTAAAATAGATGCTTTGGGTTTTACCCTTATTGAATTGATGGTCGTTATTGTCATATCTTAAAATAGATGCTTTGGGTTTTACCCTTATTGAATTGATGGTCGTTATTGTCATATTAGGAATCCTGGCCAGCCTTATTGTGCCAAGACTGATGGGGAGGACGGATGATGCGAAAATCGTTAAAGCAAAGATACAGATAGAGAGCCTCGAAACCGCTTTGAAACTTTACAAGTTGGACAACGGCATGTATCCGGATACCGAGCAGGGGTTGCAGGCCCTTGTTGAGCCGCCCGACACAGGAATTCTTCCTAAAAAATGGAAAAAAGGAGGCTATCTTGAAAAAGGCAGAGTCCCAAAAGATCCCTGGGGAAATGAATTCATATATCTTTCGCCCGGTGTCCATGACGACTTTGACATTATTTCATACGGAGCCGACGGTGTTTCAGGAGGTGAAGACAAGAACAGCGATATCAACAGCTGGGAAATTGAATGATTTCTGAAGGCGGGAATTTCAGCCGGAACAGCGGTTATACCCTTATTGAACTTATTATTGTAATTGCCCTTATCGGTATTATGCTCTTTTTTTCCATTCCCCGATTTCAGGAGGGCATTTTTACAAGTGATACAAAAAAAGTTTCACGATGGATTATCGTCAAGGTGAATGCTTTAAAGCACAAAGCCGTCAGTGAGCGGAAAAATTACACGTTGCACGTCGGCATGGATAAGAGCAAAATGTGGGTTACCCATGATGCCATGTCGGAAGATGAGATTGAAAATGCACAGCAGCAAGGGTATGCGTTTCCGGAAGCCTTAAAAGTGCTTGATGTGGTCTTTCCAGGCCTGGAAAAAATTTCTCACGGCGTCGCCGATATATGTTTTTACAAAAAAGGTTATTCCGACAAGGCGTTGATACACATTGAAAACGATGACAACAGGCAGATTTCTTTTGTTATTGAACCTTTTTTGCCAAAGGTAAAACTGCATGATAAATATTTGAGCTTTGACGATTAAAAAATATAAACCGTCATATCTTTTTTGCTCCCTTTCTTTGAGTGGTTTGAATTCAAAGAGACATATGCCCATTTGCAATAGATTCAAATTTTACAAATTTATTCATCTTAAAGCGAGCTTTGGATTTACACTGCTTGAAATAATGGTTGCTGTTTGCATAATAGCTATTGTTTTTACGGCTGTTTTTAAAATGCATTCCCAAACCATCTCCATGAATAATGCTTCGAGATTTTATACCATTGCACCTTTGTTGGCACAAAGAGAGATGGCAAACAATGAAATAAAATCCATTGATGAACTGACGGATTACTCGGAAGATTACGGTGATGATTTTTCGGCTTACAGTTGTAAGTGTTCAATTACGGAGGTCAAGTCCGAAGTATTGGGAAGTGTTTCTGAAAATCTTAAGCAGATTGATATTACCATTTTTTTTAATGATGATGAATATACTTATAATTTAAGAGCTTACAGGTTTATTCAGGATTGAGGCAGGAAGCGGAATCACCATATGAAACGACGTAAAACATCATTGGGTTTTACTCTGGTTGAAATTCTGATAGCCGTTTTTATTTTTGGTATTCTTGTTACCATTGTTTTTGCCTCATTTAATACGATCGTGGGTAAAAATGAAATCATTGATGAAAGTATTACCATTTTTGAAATGGGAAATAATTGTCTTAACCGGATGATTGTTGACTTACACGCCATCTATGTGCCCGTGTATTCGGGGGACTCCGGATCGGAATCTTTTGACGATATGTCGGATGTTTATCGTGTTGTGGGTGGTACTTCTTTTTTGGAGGGTGATGATTTCCCAAATCTTGAATTTACTTCTCTTGGGCATGTGCCGCTTAAAAAAAACAACCGTTACGGTATTGCACGGATCGTCTATTATGTTCAGGCTGCAGATGACGGTAATTATTTACTCAGGCGTTCGGACAACCTGTATCCTTATCAGCCCTTTGAACCTAAAAAGAGTGATCCGGTATTGTGTGAACAGGTTAAATCACTGGCATTCAAGTATTATGATCGGGAGGGAACGGAATATGAATTTTGGGATTCCGGGTCCGAGGAATTTAAATATGCAATACCCTCGGCAATTGCCATAAAAATCGAAATCGGGAATGATTCGGTTTTTCACATGTTTGAAACAAAAGTATCCATTCCGGTTTCCAGATAAAATATGCTTTTAAAAACGTAATATCCTGTTTTAAAAGTATATTTTAAAATTAAGAAACAAAACAGGTACAAAAAGGAATAAAATCTTCAATGCTGAAGGTGTCGGCCGGAAACAACCGAGGAACAGCGCTTCTTATAACATTGACGATTACCACATTGTTAATTGCGACAGCGTTGGAATTGAACAGAAGAGGGCGTGCCGCCGTTGTTTCTGCGGCTGTAGCACGTGATCGTATTACCCTTTCAAATATGGCATCCTCAGGCATAAATATTGCTATGGCAATACTTGTAAAAGATAAAAAGGAGTCGGATACGGATTCTTTGCAGGAAGATTGGGCCGATCCTGAGAAAATAAATGAAATTTTTCAGGATATTCCGTTTGAAAGCGGGAATGTAAAGATAAAAATCAGTGATGAACTCGGCAGAATTCAGGTTAACGCCCTTTTGAAATATCCCGGCGGCCATGAAATTAATTCTTTACAAGAGCAATTGTGGGACCGGTTTTTACGGCTTGTGGCCAGGGATGAATCGGAAGATGAAAGCTACCCGGCTTCTGTTATCAATTCGGTTAAAGACTGGCTGGATTCCAATGATGATGATTTGATAACAGGGCTTGTCGGAGCGGAATCAGACTATTACCAAGGTTTTGATCCTCCGTATTCCTGTAGAAACGGTTCAATTTTCGACCTTGACGAACTCCTTCTGGTAAAAGGCGTTACACCGGATATTTATTACGGTATTGAACAGGCCCCTTCGATTTCACGATACATGACGATTTGGGGCATGAACGATGAGAGCGGAAAAAATGAAGGCAAGATCAATATCAATACGGCAGAACTTCCTGTTATAACAGCTCTTTTACCTTCTGAGCGTGAGGACCTTGCCGAGGCGATATACGATTACCGCCGGGAAACTTCGGATTCAAATTACGTGTATGACCTTTCCCATGCCAAATGGAACTGGTACAAGGAAGTTCCAGGTTGCAAGGATCTTGATATTGATTCCGATCTTATAAGGATTTCAAGCGATTTTTTTAGAATTGAATCCGCATCGACTTTAAATGAAATGAAGACGACGGTAACGGCGGTTGTACACCGGGAAAAAGATAAAAAAACAAACAAATGGGAATGTAAGATCTTGAGTTGGAAAACAGAATAGTTTCTGCTGAATTCATTTTGTTTGTTTTAACAAGAGGGTTTTACAAAAAAATATTTTAAGATATCTTCTGTTTTAATTTACGGTTTAAATAAATGTACGGGTTTAATTTTACAAATAAAATAAGCGGAAAAATTCTTGGGCTTGATATTCGATATGATGCCGTATCAGCGGTTTTGGTAAAAAGCGACATTAAGGGGAATCGAATAGAAGCCCATGCTTACGTCCCGATATCCAATAAAAAAGATAGTGATAGTGGCATATCCTCTTGTTTGAAAATTATTACTGAAAAAATGGATGTGACCGGCTCTTTCTGCGTTGCTTCCTTCCCCGCCGAACTGATTTCATACCGGAATATTCAGGTGCCCTTCAAAGAGCGGAAAAAAATCAGCCAGGTCCTTCCCTTTGAATTGGAAACAACACTCCCTTTTTCGGTTGATCGTCTTATAATTGATTTTCAGACTGTAAAAAAGCCTGATAATGTGAATCATACCGATATTATCGCTGCAGCCGTTGAAAAATCCAGGCTCCAATCATATCTGGAAACGCTCGGGTCCTTTAATATTGACCCTGAAATCCTAACTGTTGGAGGCTATCCTGTCGCTCTTTACATGTCAGACGTTTCAAGCGTCTTTTCTGAAAATGCCCTGGTCGTGGACGTTGGTTATAAGAACAGCGCAGTATTTGCTTTTTCTGAGGGACAAATATACCTTATACGGGCTTTTTCTTCCGACTTTGCCGATGCATCCGGAATAGAATCGCTTTGTGCCGATATAGAGCGTACGCTCCTGGTTTTTGAAGAAAATTTCAACCTGAATTTCAGGCCGGATTGCGTATTTATTACAGGATGCGGCTTGGACGGCCGCAGATGTGAAGAAGATATGGCGAAAATACTGGGGCTTTCCGTAAAACGAACGGATCTGGTTTTCGATTCGGACATAACGATTCAAAATTACCCTGACGATTCATGGAATCCGGACCGGATGAATAACGCTTTTGCTCTTGCCTTGATTGAAATGGCAGGATTAAAGGGTCTGAATTTTCGGAAAGGAGACTTTTCATTAACAAAACAATGGCTTGAACACAAAAAGAGTTTAATAAAAACAGGAATCCTTGCAGGAATTGTATTGGCTTTTGTATGTTTTAACATTTTTCTTGATTCTTATTATACAGGGAAAAAGTTGACCCTTTTAGACCAACAGATAACCCAAATTTTCAAAACAACATTTCCTGATGTCAAAAGGATTGTTGATCCTTTGCAGCAAATGCGTGTCAAACTCAAAGAGATTCAAAAGCAAACCGGATTTGCGATGGAAACAGGAAAAAATATACGTGCTATCGATATACTGAATAATATAAGTAAAGTTATACCCAAGGAGATTGATGTAGAATTAAACAGACTCGTAATAGGATTGGAAAACGTTCTGGTTTCCGGGGAAACAGACACATTCAATTCCGTAGATGATATAAAGGGACGACTTGAGCAGTTGGAATACTTTAAAAACGTTATCATCAGTTCCGCTAATATGGACGGGGACCGTATAAATTTTAAGTTGAAGATGGACTTATGAAGTATGTTGAAAGAAGTGTTCACTAACTGAAGAGGTGTGTGTTTATGCCAAGAAAACTTAACAGACGTGAAAAATACTCTATCTATGCGGCATCAGGTTTTATCTTCCTCTTTTTTGTGGTTCAGTTCATATTTTCTCCTTTTGTCGAAAAAAGGGCAAATCTTGAAAGAAGTCTACAGGGTAAAAGAGAAATCCTTAAAGATATGATTCTCCTTAAATTCGAATATGATGACAGTCGGAAAGAAACTGAATTGTCAAAACGACGCTTTGCCCAAAGAGAAAAGGATTTTACGCTTTTCTCCTTCCTTGACAAGCTTGCAGGCGAGGCGGGAGTAAAAAATAATATCGCTTACATGAAACCTTCGACTTCTGCTCCTAAAGACGGCGGATTTACAATCTCGCTGGTTGAAATGAAGCTTCAGGCCATAACGATGGAGCAGTTGACTTCATATTTGTATATGATCGAAACATCTAAAAAAATGGTTTTTGTTAAAAGAACTTCAATTACCCGGAAGAGCAGGCAGACCGGATTTGTAGACGCTGTTTTGCAGGTTGAAACGGTTAAAACATAAAAATATATCCGAAAATGATTTTTCCGTCAGGGAAACCGAATGCTTACCATGACCAATACAAAAAAAACGGTTGTATATGCAGTGTATATTATTTCAGTGGCGGTTTTCTTTGTTTACTATCTGTTTCCTGCTGATACACTAAAACAATACATAACGTTTAATCTGAGCAATGCCGATCCTGATTTAAATATTGTAATTGA
>JAFDHS010000073.1 GCA_019308655.1 Deltaproteobacteria bacterium | reverse complement strand
GACTGAAGACCTTGAAAAGAATGCCGGAAAGAAACTTTTTGAAAAAAATCTCGATATTATTGTCGGCAACCTTGTAAATCAACCCCGTTCCGGTTTCGGAACGGAGACCAACAAAGTGATCCTGTTTTATAAGGACGGAACAAAAGAAGATCTCCCTGAAATGGAAAAAGATGCTGTTGCACATATTCTCTTAGACCGTATATTGAGAATCTGTTGATAGGACGGATACGATGCCGGAAAATAAAGAAACTTTTGTCGCGCTGACTGAAGAAATCAATACCTACCTTCGGTTTCTGGCGGAAACCGGGTGCAGGGGATTGGACTGTTCAAAAAAAAGCCTTGAAACACTTAACCGTTGGGGGAATAAAAACGTTTCTTCCTCTGAGACGCTGGAAACCATTCGTATGGATCTTGGCGATTGCCGCCGCTGTAACCTCTATACCAGTCGTAAAAATATTGTTTTTGGAGCAGGAGACCCCAAGGCGAGACTTGTATTTGTAGGCGAAGCGCCCGGCCATAAGGAAGATGAGACAGGCGAGCCTTTTGTCGGTGCTGCCGGTAACCTTCTTACAAAGATAATACAGGCCATAAATCTTTCGCGGGATTCGGTTTATATCTGCAATATTATAAAGTGCAGACCGCCTGGAAACAGAAATCCCATGCCTGATGAGATAAAGGCCTGTTCACCTTTTTTAAAACGCCAGATCATGTTCATAAAGCCTGATTTCATATGTACCCTTGGGACATTTGCCGCTCAGACGCTCCTTAATTCAAAAGAATCCGTTTCCAGGCTCAGAGGGCACTTTCATAGTTACAACGGCATAAAACTCATTCCCACCTATCATCCTGCATATCTTCTTAGATATCCCAATAAAAAACGGGACGTATGGGAAGACATGAAGAAATTGATGAAAGCCTATCAAGAAAACGGATAACTATTGGAAATATTATGAAAGAGAGAGCGAAACTAACAAATAGCTATTGACATTATCCAATGATTTAGTTAAAAAATATTATTAACTAAAGAAGGTTAAGGGCGTATTAAAAAAAGGCGGGGGCTTTATTGCCTCCGTTTGTGTTTTTATAATTAAACGAGAGTGTTGCAGATAAGGAGATCAACCGAATATGGGTGAAAAACAAAAGGAGACCAAGGAAAAGCCTTTGGGAAAAATGACCGCTACCGAACTTCGGGAAGTAGCGATGGAGATGGAAGAAATTACCGGTACCCATGGTATGAAGCCAGAGGGATTACCGAGGACGAAAAAAAGGCCGACGCTTCGACCCGTGAAATAAAACAAAAGATCAAAAAACTGAAGGTAAAGCGGGAAGCTGCTTTAAAGGAAAAGGACTCAAAGATGGCGACTATTTTTCGCCATCGAATAAGCAGACTTAAGAAAAGGACACGCATGGCTTCATAAAGTGATTTCCGCCTGAAATCAGTTTATGTAACTCCGACATGAGTCGTTTGCTGAAAGAATAGCTATGGGTAACAAGACCCAGGTGCCCGGTCATTTCTTTATTTATATTGGAGATGACCGGATACTTTAAAAAAGCAATAAGTACCATCAGTTCGACGGATGTTAAGCTGTAGAGCGGCTATTAAACCTGAACATTTAGTTCGGGCAGCTTCTGTTTTGTACAGAATTTAAGGGGCGGTAAACAAAGAATATGACGAATTTTCATGGAACAACAATTCTGGCTGTCCGGCATAAAGGGAAGATAGCAGTTGCCGGTGACGGTCAGGTTACCTTGGGTAGTACCATCATAAAGCACCATGCCAAAAAAGTAAGAAGAATTTACAATGACAAAATCATAGTAGGGTTCGCAGGTGCGACGGCAGATGCTTTGAATCTTTTTGACCGCCTGGAAAAAAAACTTGAGCGTTTTAATGGAAACCTTACAAGAGCTGCTGTTGAACTGGCGAAGGACTGGCGAACGGACAAGTACTTAAGGCGGTTAGAGGCCATAATGATAGCCGTGGATGAATCCAAAATCTTCCTTATATCAGGAAATGGTGACGTTATCGAACCTGATGAGGGATATATAAGTATAGGATCAGGGAGTGTCGGTGCTCAGGCTGCGGCAACGGCCCTTTTGAATCATACGGATTTGGATGCCCGGGGTATTGTGGAAGAATCTATGAAAATAGCCTGCTCCATGTGTGTATATACAAATGATTCTGTAACCATAGAAGAACTTTAGCAGCACTCCCCAAACAAAGTGCAAAGCGTATAGGAATAGGAATGAGTGACCTGAAACCGGCTGAAATCGTTAAAGAACTTGATAAATATATAATAGGTCAACACAAGGCAAAACGTTCGGTTGCCATTGCCTTGAGGAACCGATGGCGCAGAAAACAGGTACCGGAAGAGCTTCGTGACGAAATTACACCGAAAAACGTCATACTCATCGGTCCCACAGGCGTAGGTAAGACCGAGATAGCCAGGCGACTTTCCAAATTTACGGATTCGCCGTTTTTTAAAGTTGAAGCCTCCAAATTTACAGAAGTTGGATATATAGGCCGGGACGTTGAATCGATGGTAAGGGATTTATTGGAAGTTACTGTAAATTCCGTTAAATCACAAGAGCAGGAAGCGATTAAGGATAAAGCAAGGCATATTGCAGAAGAAAGGCTCCTGGACTTATTGCTTCCCAAATCGAACGACCAGCGAGTTCCCAAGAATGAGGAATCCAAAGAACCCCAATTTGAGATTGTAGAGCCAAAGATCAGTGAAACTCCCTCTACAAGAGAAAAACTTCGTACCATGCTTGCCGATGGGAAACTGGACAATCGTTATGTAGACCTTGATGTTTCGGAACGGTCTATGCCTGTGGTGGAGGTTTTCTCCAATGTCGGCATGGAAGAGATGGGCGTCAATTTAAAGGATATGTTCGGCGGACTTTTTCCAAAGAGTACCAAAAGGCGAAAGGTAAAAGTGTCCGAGGCCATGGAGATTCTGGCAAAGGAGGAAGCCCAGAACCTTGTTGATATGGATAAGGTCGTAAAGCAGGCAATTGAAAAAGTCGAGCAATCCGGGATTATTTTTCTTGATGAGATCGACAAGATAGCAGGAGCTGAACGCGGTCACGGACCTGATGTTTCAAGGGAAGGCGTGCAAAGGGATCTCCTCCCCATAGTGGAGGGTACCACTGTGACCACCAAGTACGGCCCTGTAAAATCGGACCATATCCTGTTTGTCGCCGCGGGTGCTTTTCACATGAGCAAACCGTCGGATTTGATCCCTGAACTTCAGGGAAGGTTTCCGATCCGGGTGGAACTCAACTCCCTTGGTCAGGCAGAGTTTGTACGAATATTGACTGAACCGAAAAATGCCCTCCTCATTCAATATATGGCGCTTTTAAGGACAGAGGGTGTTGATGTGGTCTTTGAAGACAGTGCCGTTGAAGATATTTCGAGAATAGCGGAAGAAGTTAACAGCCGTACGGAGAATATCGGCGCAAGAAGACTTCATACCCTCATGGAATGTCTGCTTGAAGATATTCTTTTTGAGGCACCCGATATGAAGGGGGAAAAGGTCGTCATCGACGCTGAATATGTAGAAAGCAAATTGAAAGATATCGTCAAGGACGAAGATCTCAGCAGGTATATAAAGTGAGCTAAAGTTAATGAAGTCGCTTCGCTCCGTCTTTTTTTATATAAAATTGACAGCATACCTCAACTTTAGGCACTTTAGATCACTTTAGTCACTTTACACTTTTTAAAAATTATGATTCCGAATGTAGCGGACATACTGATAGAGGCACTGCCTTATATACGCCGTTTCTACGGCATGACAATTGTTATCAAATATGGCGGTCATGCCATGGTGGATGAACAGTTGAAGGAGGATTTTGCCAGGGACATTACCTTAATGAAGTTTGTCGGTCTTAATCCTGTTGTGGTACATGGCGGAGGGCCTCAGATCAACTTGGTTCTTGACCGGATGGGCATACGTCCCAGGTTTGTAAGGGGAATGCGCCTTACGGACCAACCGACCATGGACGTAGTGGAGATGGTCCTCGGCGGCAAGGTAAACAAGGCAATCGTCGCTCAGATAAACCAACAGGGAGGCAAGGCCGTCGGGTTAAGCGGCAAGGATGGAGGGCTGATCACTGCAAAGAAGCTTCAGATCCTGCATCAGGAAAACAAGAGCGAACCGCCTGAAATTATTGATCCGGGGTTGGTGGGAGAAGTTACACATATCAATCCTGATATTATAAATACCCTTACGGAACAGGGATTCATTCCTATTGTCGCTCCGGTCGGTGCGGGAGAGTCCGGTGAAACATACAACATAAATGCGGATCTGGTGGCGGCAAAATTGGCAATTGCACTTTCAGCAGGGCGTCTTGTTCTTCTTACGGACGTAGATGGTGTCCTTGATTCCGCCGGTTCCCTGATATCCTCCATGGATGCAAAGACCATCCGGAAGATGGTCGAAGACAAGACCATTTCAGGGGGAATGATCCCAAAAATCGAGTGTGCTTTGGATGCACTTGAAAACGGTGTTAAAAAAGTGCAGATAATAAATGGCGCAAAACGCCATGCATTACTTTTAGAACTATTTACAGACAGCGGCATTGGAACTGAAGTCACAAAATGAATACGGAAATAATCAACAAAGCGGATAAGGTTATTGCGAAAACCTACAAAAGGTTTCCCATTGTAATTGAAAGCGGAAAAGCATGTATTCTCCGGGACACCCAGGGGCGGGAGTATATCGATTTTGTTGCCGGGGTTGCCGTATGCTGCCTTGGCCATACGCATCCAAGAATTGCTGAAGCGATTTCAAAACAGGCGAATATTCTGTTTCATGTGTCGAATCTTTTCTATACGATTCCTCAGGTTGAGCTGGCATCATTGCTTGTTGAGAAAAGTTTTGCAGACAGGGTTTTTTTCTGCAACAGCGGGGCGGAGGCCAATGAAGCCGCCATCAAGCTCGCAAGAAAATATTTCAAGGACAAGGGACAAGAGGGGCGCTACGGAATAATCGCCATGGAAAAATCTTTTCATGGCCGTACCATGGCCACTCTTTCCGCAACCGGTCAGGACAAAATCAGAAAGGGATTTGAGCCGGTGCTTGAGGGATTTGATTTTGTGCAGTTTAGTGACACGGAAGGATTGCGCCGGCGAATAGGACCTTCAACATGCGCTGTTCTGGTTGAACCGATCCAGGGGGAGGGGGGGGTTCGCTGCCCTGACCCCGGGTATCTTGAAGCTGTCAGACAAATTTGTAACGATACCGGTACCCTTCTTATCTTTGATGAAATACAGACCGGAATCGGCCGTACCGGTAAACTTTTTGCATATGAGCATTTCGGAGTTGAGCCGGACATCATGACTCTGGCCAAGGCCCTTGGCAACGGCCTGCCCATTGGGGCCATGCTGGCCAAAGAAGAGGTTGCTTCAGCATTCGGTCCCGGTTCACATGGATCGACATTCGGCGGTACCCCGATTGTAACAGCGGCGGCCCTTGAAGTTCTTAAAACCCTTGAAGAAGAAAAGATTATTGATCACTGTAAAGAAATGGGAGCTTATTTCAAGGAAAGGCTTCTATGGCTCAAAAACAGGCATAAGGATATTGAGGATGTTCGCGGTTTCGGTTTGATACTCGGCATGAAGCTTAAAAAAGAAGGACAACCCGTAGTAAGTCGCTGCATGGAAAAAGGTTTTCTTATAAACTGTATCCAGGGAAATATTCTGAGATTTATTCCACCGCTTATTATTAAAAAGCATGAGATTGATTCTTTAGTGACGTGTTTGGATGAGATATTATAACCGGACGAACTCTTAACCTGCAAAATTTTAAAGAGGTTACCTTGAAAAAAGATCTATTGACCCTTTCCGATCTTGAAAAAGATGACTTTGAGAGACTTTTTAAACGCGCTCTTGAACTCAAAGAAAGACATAAAATGGGAATTACGGACAGGCCGTTTGCAGGAAAAACGCTGGGCCTTATTTTTAATAAACCGTCTACCCGTACGCGCATCTCATTTGAAACCGCAATGGTCCAGCTTGGCGGGACGCCCATTTTCATAAGCACCAAGGACACTCAAATTGCGAGAAATGAGCCGGTAAAAGACACGGCCAGGGTGCTTTCAAGATACATGGACTGTTTGGCCATCAGAACTTTTTCCCAGGATTTACTGGTCGAATATTCAAAATTTTCCGACATTCCAATTATCAATGCGCTTACCGATGTATACCATCCCTGTCAGGTCTTAAGTGATCTTCTGACTGTTATCGAGTATAAAAACGGGTACGAGGGTGTAAAAGTCGCCTGGGTCGGAGACGGGAATAACGTTGCCCATTCCTGGATCAATGCTTCGGCTGTTTTAGGGTTTGAACTGGTGTTGGCTTGCCCGGAGTCCTATTCTCCCGATTCCATAATCATGAAAAAGGCGCTTGAAAAAAGCGGCAGCAATATCAAACTAATCCATGACCCTGTTGAAGCCGTACATGATGCTGATGTAATCTATACGGACGTCTGGGCAAGTATGGGACAGGAAGACCGTGAATTTAACGAAATAAAGCAGGTGTTTGAGCCTTTTCAAGTTAACAAAGCGCTTTTGAGCCACGCTCCGGAAGATGTTATCGTTATGCACTGCCTGCCGGCACACAGGGATGAAGAGATCACTGAAGAAGTTATGGAAGGCCCTCGTTCCGTTGTGTGGGACCAGGCTGAAAACAAAATGCATATGCACAAGGCGATACTTGACCTATTGATAAGTAAGGAGAAAAAAGCATAAGGGAACTCATCGAAAATAACCTGCCCGTTATATCCTGATCAACAGCTGAATGGATTGAATAGATTTTTGGATTGGGTATATTATATTCCGGGTGTTCCCTAAGACCAAAGGAGATCAATGGTGGGTGGTAATATAAAAAAGGTTGTTCTGGCCTATTCAGGCGGACTTGATACGTCGGTAATTTTAAAATGGCTTGCCGAGACATATGACTGTGAAGTGATCGCGTTTTCCGCGGACATCGGTCAGGAAGAGGAATTAAGTGATGTAGAGGAAAAAGCCTTAAAGACCGGTGCCATAAAGGTTTATATCGATGATTTGAAAGAGACTTTTGTAAAGGATTATGTTTTTGCGGCCTTTCGTGCCAATGCCGTTTACGAAGGGCAATATCTTTTGGGAACCTCTCTTGCACGGCCGCTTATCGCAAAGCGTCAGATGGAAATTGCACGGATAGAGGGTGCTGATGCCGTAAGTCACGGCGCAACCGGCAAAGGCAATGATCAGGTAAGATTCGAACTCAGTTACCTCGCTATAGATCCGGACATAAAAATCATTGCACCATGGCGTGAATGGGATCTGAACTCGCGCACCGCTCTCATGGCGTTTGCTGAAAAACACGGCATAGATGTTCCCACGACACCACAAAAACCTTACAGCACCGACCGGAACCTCCTTCATATCAGTTATGAAGGCGGGATTCTCGAAGATCCATGGCAAGAACCTACTGAAGATATGTTTACGCTTTCCGTTTCACCCCAGGATGCGCCTGATAAACCGGAAATAATAGAGATAACTTTTGAAAAGGGTGATCCCGTAGCTATAAATAATAACAGCCTTTCTCCTGCAAATTTACTTAAAGAACTGAACAGACTGGGCGGCCGACATGGTATAGGAAGGGCCGATATCGTTGAAAACCGTTTTGTGGGCATGAAATCACGCGGTGTTTACGAAACTCCGGGCGGTACCATTTTAAGGTTTGCCCATATGAACATGGAATCTATAACTATGGATCGGGAAGTGATGCACCTTCGCGATTCATTGATTCCCAAATATTCCGAACTTGTATACAATGGTTTCTGGTTTTCACCTGAGATGAAACTGATGCAGGATATGATCGACGGGACCCAGGAGAATGTTTCAGGAGTGGTTCGCCTTGAACTTTATAAGGGGAGTTGCCGCGTCCTTGGCCGGAAGTCTATGGAGTCCCTTTACAGTGAAGATTTTGCAACCTTTGAAGACGACAGCGTTTACAGTCAGAAAGATGCTGAAGGCTTTATCCGGCTGAATGCCTTGAGATTACGCATTCAAAAGATGATAAAAAACAGGAGCCGGAGGTAAATATGTCTGAAAAGCCGTGGGAAGGCAGGTTTTCCGAAAAGACCGATACAAGCGTGGAAAGCTTTACATCCTCAATCCATATAGACAAACGTCTTTACAAACATGATATTGAGGGGAGTATCGCCCACTGTAAGATGCTGGCAAAGGTATCCGTTATTACAGAGGACGAATCTTTATTGTTGATCCAGGGCCTTAGCAAGATAAAAAGGGATATAGAAAGGGGAAATTTCCAATTTTATGACAGCCTTGAAGATATCCACATGCACATTGAAGCTGCCCTTGCACAGCAAGTCGGAAAAACCGCCCAGAAGCTTCATACCGCAAGAAGCAGAAACGATCAGGTGGCTCTGGACGTTCGCATGTATCTCAGGGATGAAGTTACCGGGATAATAAAGAGTCTTGTGGAACTCAGAAAGGTTATCGTGGATTTCGCAAAGCTCCATATGGATGTGATTTTGCCTGGGTATACCCATATGCAGCGGGCGCAGCCCATCCTTCTGTCCCATCATCTGATGGCCTATTACGAGATGTTTTCGAGGGATCTGGAAAGGTTTAAAGAGGGATTAAAACGCATAAACGTTATGCCTCTTGGAAGTGCCGCTCTTGCAGGAACAACATATCCCATCGACAGGGATTATACGGCAAAACTTCTTGATTTCCCCAAAATTTCCACAAACAGTATCGATGCCGTGTCAGACAGGGATTTTATCATAGAGTTTTTGGCGTCAGCAAGTATCTGTATGGTACATTTCAGCCGCATTTCAGAAGAGCTTATTTTATGGTCATCATCCGAATTCGGATTTATTGAACTTTCCGATGCTTTTTCTACCGGAAGCAGCATTATGCCTCAGAAAAAAAATCCGGATGTTCCGGAACTTGTTCGGGGTAAATCAGGCCGTGTTTTTGGGAACCTGATCACTCTTTTAACTATTATGAAGTCATTACCTCTTGCCTATAACCGTGACATGCAGGAAGATAAAGAGCCTTTGTTTGAAACCCTGGACACCTTAAAAGCCTGCATTGATATTTATAAAAAAATGCTCATAAACAAAGAGGTTATGAAGCAGGCTACATCCACGGGATTTTTAAACGCAACAGATATGGCGGATTACCTTGTAACCATGGGGATGCCGTTCAGAGCCGCTCACAACTGTGCGGGTAAAGCGGTAAATTATGCCTTGAACAAAAACAAAGAGCTTCATGAATTGACTCTGAAGGAGTTACAGACATTTTCTCCTCTTATTAAAGACGATATTTTTAATGCCTTGAGTACACAGCATATGATTGATCGGAGAAAATCTTTCGGTGGAACGTCTACGGAAAATGTAACAGCTGCCGTCAGACAGGCTGAAAAAAGCCTTGAAGAAGAGATTGGATATCTTAAGGGAGATGGGAATAAATAATTCACTTTGTTGCAGATTTATGGGTCTTTCAAAAAACAAGAGATACATTGAAAATGTTGCTAAACCGTTTATCCTGTCTTTTGCGATTCTGATCCTGTGCCCATTCCTTTTTATCGCATGCGGTAAAAAGGCTCCTCCCGTAGTGCCCCGTCAGGTTCAGCCTCGGGCGGTAAAAGATTTAAGTTATCGTTTAGACGGTGATACGTTGAAACTAACCTGGACCCTACCCAAAGGGGATGAAAAGAATCCACCCTCTTTAACTACTTTTATTCTTTATCAATCCAAAAGATCGATTGCGGAAAAAGAGTGCCTGGAAAAGGGCTTTCGATATATTTATAAGGTAATCGCTTTGGCTCAAAACGGTCGTACAAGCGATGATTCCAATTATATAAGGTTGAATTATTGAATTGTGTCACCAGTTAACAAAAAGTAAACATGAAAAATCATACTGTATATATTTCCGTAGGGTCCAATATTGGAAACAAGCTTGATAATTGTCAGAAAAATATCAATATTCTTGCTGCTTCTGCTTCGGTTTCCTTAAAACTTCAGTCACGCTTTTACAAAACCGAACCGGTTGATTACACGGATCAGGACTGGTTTGTAAATGCAGCGATAAAGATTGAGACCTCTCTCGAACCTTTTGAACTTTTAAAAAAACTCAAGTTGATCGAACATAATGCCGGGCGAACTGAAAAAACCGTAAGGTTTGGTCCCCGTGTTATTGATCTTGATATCATCTTATTTGATGATTTAATAATAAATACACCCGAACTGACCATTCCCCATCCCAGGATGCACAAAAGATGTTTTGTGTTAATACCGCTTTGTGATATAGGTTCTGACATTATTCATCCGGTCCTTAAAAAAAATATAAAATATCTGTTAGATACTATCAATGATAAAGATCAGAGGGTGATTGTGTTTAAATGAGATTATTAATATTCATTGGGCTTGTTTATCTTTGTTACCGGGCACTGAAATCCCGTCTTTTTCCTGCTGCTTCAATGGGTAACAAGGGATTTCGCTATAACGTTCGGAATATAGACGATGTAATGGTCAAAGACCCTTATTGCGGGGTTTATTTTCCCAAAAGAGACGGGATACCTTTAAACGTTGATGGAAAAAATTTGTATTTCTGCAGCAATGAATGCAGGGACAAGTTTATTGCATCGCAAAAAAAAAAATAAGCCGGTTCTATATTGGTCACTCCGAAAGTTTGAGTTAGATTCTGTTTGAAAATTAGAGAATTCATCAGTTTTTTAAACCTTTTTAATAAAAAAATATCGACTGGGTATACTGGAGGTTATATTAGATGAAGTTTTTTATCGATACGGCAAATATTGATGAAATAAAAGAAGCCGTCAGCATGGGGATGGTAGACGGAGTAACAACAAATCCGTCTCTTATTGCCAAAGAAGGTGGTAATTTTGAAAAGATTATAAAAAATATCTGCGAAGTGGTAGACGGTCCCATAAGCGCTGAGGTCATCAGTCTCGATGCGGAAGGGATGATAAAAGAAGCCCGTTCTCTGGCTGAACTTCATAAAAACATCGTTATAAAAATTCCCATGACGGTAGATGGCCTCAAGGCTGTCCGCAAGCTTTCCGAAGAGGGGATAAAAACAAATGTTACCCTTATTTTTTCACCCCTTCAGGCCCTTATGGCGGCAAAAGCGGGAGCAACATATGTAAGTCCTTTTATCGGTCGTCTTGATGATCTCTCCCATGAAGGCCTTCTTTTGGTGGAACAGATTGCTCAAATTTACAGCAACTACGGCTTTGAAACGGAAATTATCGTGGCCAGTATCCGAAATCCCCTCCATGTTCTTGAATCGGCTTTAATCGGTGCGGATATTGCTACCATTCCATTCAATGTGCTGAGTAAATTGGCCGGCCACCCGATGACGGATAAAGGCCTTAAAGCCTTTTTAGATGACTGGACTGGGAAAAGACCCAAAAATAACAACATGTTTTTTAAACAATATTATCAATGAACCAACTCAAACATGTATTAAGTCATCCCAATACCTTGACGATGTGTCGTATCGCGGCCATACCTATCGTGGTGCTTTTGCTTTCGTTTCCAAACCGCGTATGCACATTTACGGCGGCGATTTTTTTTAGCGCGGCAGCAATTACCGATTTCCTTGATGGTTTTTTTGCAAGGCGTCGAGGCCTGGTATCGAATTTAGGAAAGATCCTCGATCCGCTGGCGGATAAGCTCTTGGTTTCTTCAGCCTTTATCATGCTGGTATCTCATCGATGGGTCCCGGCCTGGATAGTTTGCATCATCATCGGGCGTGAACTTGCTGTAACCGGACTTCGGTGTGTTATTGCCGGTACGGGAGAGGATATCTCGGCATCTAATTTGGGAAAATATAAAACAGGTTTTCAGATCGCATGCCTGATACCTCTTTTGGCACATTATCCGTACTTTGGAATTAATTTCCATGGAATCGGGTATGCTTTATTATGGGGGGCTTTGATAATGACGGTCTGGTCAGGGGCCGATTATTTCATAAGGTTTAGAAAATTTTTTCAGACTTGATGTGCTTTTTTTGTTGACAAAAACGAACAAAAAAACTATAAATTTTTTAATGACTGAGCGGGAATAACTCAGTGGTAGAGTGCGACCTTGCCAAGGTCGAAGTCGCGAGTTCAAATCTCGTTTCCCGCTCCATTTT
>JAFDHS010000072.1 GCA_019308655.1 Deltaproteobacteria bacterium | reverse complement strand
CCCTGATAACGGTACTTTTCTTGAATGATATAAGAGATATGCGTAATGGTTTCCGGACTCCGGTTCTGTTTACCCACCTTGACTTTAACCGGATCGGTCATATAATTTCGGGCGATGTGCGCCACTCCCTTAGGCATGGTTGCGTAAAACATCCAGACCTTTCGGTCTTCCGGCATTTTAGCAAGAATGCTGTTAATATCTTCCTGAAACCCCATATTCAGCATTTCATCCGCTTCATCCAAAACCGCATACGAAATCCGGGAGAGTTTGATCACCTTTCGGTTGATGAAATCGAGCAAGCGTCCAGGCGTGGCCACGACAATCTGAGGTCCTTTTTTGAGTTGCCGGATCTGGTTTGAAATGCTGGCGCCACCATATACCGCGACAATCGCGACTTTTTTCAAATGTTTGGCAAACGCCTTTAAATCGTTTGTAATCTGCAAACACAACTCCCGGGTCGGACACATCACGATTCCCTGCAGACCGGACAACGTCAAATCGATATTCTGGATCAGCGGCAGACCAAAAGCCCCGGTTTTTCCACTTCCTGTCTGGGCAAGCCCCATAAAATCCAAATCCCCGGAAAGAAGCACAGGGATCGACTTCTCCTGGATCAGTGTCGGACTCTCAAACCCCAAGTCTTCAACTGCCTTGACCAATTCAGCCCTAAGGCCTAATTTCTTAAAACTCATTCAAATAATTTCTCTTTAAAAAACAGCCGGAAGCAATTTGCAATAGGGCTTCCGGCTTCGGTTATCCATAAAAAAACCGCCCAGGCGAATCCGGACGGCTTCACATTTGTAAATCTGTGCAAGTCGAGTTTCCATGGTCGATTATACCCGACCCTCAAACTAATTTTTTATAATATCCATAATATTCAAATTATACAATATTTATTATCGGGAGGCAGGAATTTTAATTCAGACATTTTGCAAGTTGTTTTTTTGAACGACCCATCTTTCAGTCCCCCCATAATTCCACCTGTCAATTCGGAAGATCGACAGCCAGCGGAGGCGTTTCGGTGAATGTCGCTTTTACACTGTCACCTTGTTGCAGTTTCAAGCCTTTTGCTTCGTATCGGCTGCTGACGATTCTCAGGCGAAGGCTCAGAAGTATGGCCGCTGATGTCAAGCCCGCGATCAGTCCGATCCAAAAACCTTTGGCCCCCAGGGGAGGTCCCCAAAAAGAGGTAAGGCCCAGGGTGTAGCCAAGAGGCAGGCCAATGACCCAATAAGAAAAGATCTGGAGTATCATGGGGTTCCGGGTGTCCTTATAGCCACGCAAAGCCCCTGCGGTACTGACCTGAATCGCATCTGAAACCTGAAAGAGGGCCGCCAGGGAAAGAAGGCCGACCGCCATTCGGGCCACTTCGGAATGCTTGGTGTAGATGGCGGCAATAGACTCCGGAAACAGGTAGCACAGAATTGAGCTGAAAAAGGCAATGGCGGCCGTCAGCCCGATACCGATGTAACCGGCCCGGCCGGCCCGAACACAGTTGGACTGCCCGATGGCCTGTCCGACACGCACCGAAATGGCGCTGGAAATGCTCATGGGAACCATAAAAACCAGAGAAGCAAAGCTCAGGGTAATCTGGTGAGCGGCAACGATATCAGCGCCCAAAGAACCGATAAGCAGGGCAATGACTGCAAAAAGGCTTGTTTCGACAAAGAAGGAACAGCCGATGGGAAGCCCCAGCCTGATAATCCGGCCCAGTTCCTGCAAATCGGGCCTGGGCCATTGTTCAAAAAGCCGGGCGGATTGGTAAATTTTGGCTTTTTTTACCGTTGCGAACATGCACAGACACATCACCCACATGGTCAGGGCCGTGGCCCAGCCGCATCCGGCCCCGCCAAGGGCCGGCAGACCGAATTTACCGTAAATCAGCAGGTAGTTGGCCACAATATTAAAACCCAGCCCGATCATACCGGTGACCATGCTCGGTTTCGAGCAGGAGAGCCCTTCACTGAAGTGACGCAGCACAAAATAGCCGGCAATGGCCGGCAGGCCCCACGAGACCCCTTTGAGGTAACCAAGAGTCAGGGGGACAGCCAAAGGGTCCACATCCATCAAATCAAGGATGGGTCCGGCGTGGCGCAACAGAGGCATGCCCACCAGACTGAGAGCCAGCCCCAGAATCAGGGCCTGGCGAACATGAAAGCCGATCTCCTGGTTTTTCCCCGCACCGTGAAGCTGGGCTACCGAGGGAATAACCGCCATCAGAATCCCCAGAATAAAGAGGAACACAGGGAACCAGATACTGGACCCCATGGCCACCGCCGCCAGGTCCACCGAGCTTACCCGGCCGGCCATGACCGTATCCACAAAACCCATGGCGGATTGGGAAATCTGTGCGGCAATCAGGGGACCGGAGAGTAGAATCAGGGATTTGAGTTCTTTGGAGAGGATTTTCAATCCGGGAGTTCTTAAATCATTCATAACAGGAAGAAATATATGCACTTGGGAGGAAAGGGTCAAGTTTTGTTTCAGGCTGTTCCCCGCAAAAAATCGGTCAATAATTCAATGCCGACCGATTTTTGCGAGTAAGGGCGGCAGATTTAACTTCTGTGCCGAGAAGTCCCCTTCTGAATCTATGATTCAGCAGGGGTAGTTGACTCCGAACAACGTCTTAGATAAATTACTTTACTATTCTGACATTGGCTGCCTGTCGGCCGTGACGTGTTTCCTTTATTTCAAATGTTACTCTGTCTGATTTTTGCAGCACAAAAAAGCCATGGTCTTTAATGCTTTTACTGTGCATAAAGATCTCCCCTTCGTCTTCAGTTTCAATAAAACCGTATCCTTTTTTCTCACTATACCATTTTACAGTTCCCTCTTTCATACGCAATCTTCCTTTTAGAAAATCTTTAAAAGTGTGGCATCATAATCAAATGCGATCAATAACACGTTTGTGTCCCTTATAGTTTTTTGTCCGGACATCAGAAAAAAATTCCCATCGGCATCTTAAGGCGGAATCGGGGGACCAAGTGGAACCGGCAAAATTTTCCAGATGGGAAAAC
The DNA here is from genome assembly GCA_019308655.1 of Deltaproteobacteria bacterium. Taxonomy (GTDB): domain Bacteria; phylum Desulfobacterota; class Desulfobacteria; order Desulfobacterales; family JAFDHS01; genus JAFDHS01. The sequence continues at coordinate 2,625 of JAFDHS010000072.1, read as the reverse complement.
AAAAAAGGGGTATAGCGGAAAATCGCTATAACCCCTACATTCTCTCTGGTACGCCCGGAGGGATTCTTCCCCGATCTACGGATTCGAAGTCCTACATACCAACTCTCCAAAATGACATAAAATAGCCGCAAACAGGGGAAACAATTCTTTCCGTTTTGGCATGTCGATCATACCGCCATGCCCCAACAAAAATCGTGGGGATCCATTAAAATGTAGTCAGCAAAACGGTTCCCTGTTCCTTTCTTCTTACTCATTCTTACCCATTGGCAGGAATGATGAGAAATTCCTGCTTCACAGAGGATGCCTGAACCAACTGCTTAGGTCTTACTGTCTCTCCACAGGCTGTCACCGTAGAACCTACGGCCAGTTTGTTAATATTATTTTTCTTATGCACAAAATATCAGTTTGGTTCTCACTATGATATTTATGTGCAAAATGAATAATTATGACTATGTTTGATTAAGAAATCAGCTGTCGTTTAAAGCTTCCCGGTCCGGGAAAACATATAAAAAATATTATTTTCTCAAATTAATATGCTTTCGTCAAGAATATTCAGCATACTCTAACGAACCGAAAAACATAAGTTTCCCGGAAAGGACAAAAAGGGAGAAACATTTGTACGGTAACGAATTTGAAATTCAAGAGCAAAAATTTTATTTTTCACGTATCCATTATTTTATTGTAAAAAAAGAAAAGATGGGGTATTGTATTAGTTTTTAACCTGAATTTAAGTAAGTATAAGCATATTCTGTCTGTTTACGTCATTATTCCCCCCTGGATGCCGTTGAAGTTTTTGCTGATCGCTTATGGAGAACCAGTATGAAACTTAATGTCGGCAATCTTCCTTGCACTTTTAACGAGTTCCAGTTCGCCGAAATATTCGCCCCTTTATAATCATTTCCATATTATTTGCACCTGATCCATAAAAATCTGAAAACAGCAAAACATCCCGGCAGTCTTGTCAGAGTTCCGCGAATCAGAAAACGAGCCATGGACAATAACGCTGCCCCATCATTATTAAACATATAGGAGTTTTAATGAGTTTCACATCTTTTAATTTTCATTCTCAGATTGCCGCCGCCATAAAAACCTGCGGTTATCCTTCCCCCACCCCCATCCAACGACAGGCAATTCCACCGGCTCTTGACGGACGCGATATCCTTGGACTGGCGCAGACCGGAACCGGTAAAACAGCGGCCTTTGTGCTGCCCATTCTGCAGCGTCTCCTGGATGGTCCCCGGAAGAACGTACGAGCCCTGATTATTGCCCCAACCCGGGAACTGGCCGAACAGATCCATGGTTACATTGGCAAGATGGCCGTCAAAACCGACCTGCGCAGTGTCGTCGTTTATGGTGGGGTTGGCAAACAAGGCCAGGTCAAAAAAATCCGGCAAGGAGTGGAAATCGTAGTCGCCTGTCCCGGCCGTTTACTCGATCACCTTGGTGATCGGGTGATTAATCTGGAAAAAATCGAACTGCTGGTTCTGGATGAAGCCGATCACATGTTCGATAAAGGCTTTCTGCCGGATATCCGTCGGATACTGAAGTATCTGCCAAAGCAGCGGCAGACGCTCATTTTTTCCGCCACCATGCCCAAGGAAATCCGCCATCTGGCAAAAAATATTTTGAATGACCCGGCAACCGTTCAAATCAATCACACGCTGCCGGCGCCCACGATATCCCATAGACTTTTCCCGGTCGAGCAACAGCGCAAGACCGCACTGCTGAAAAAAATAATGGAGCAGACGGAAACGACGGCCACACTGGTTTTTACCAGAACCAAACACAGGGCGAAAAAACTTGCCCAGCAGTTGCAGAATGCCGGCTATAGTGCAACTTCGCTTCAGGGCAACCTGTCCCAGCAAAAAAGACAACAAGCCCTGGACGGCTTCAAACACGGCAAGTTCAAGATTCTGGTAGCCACGGATGTCGCCTCCCGTGGTATTGATGTGTCAGGAATCTCCCATGTGATCAACTATGATATGCCCGATACCGCCGAGACCTATACCCACCGCACCGGCCGCACCGGCCGCGCTGACCATACCGGCGAAGCCTTCACCTTTGCCGTCCGTGATGATAGCCGGATGATCCGGATTATCGAGCGATCTCTTGGCAAAAAAATGGAGAGACAGACCATACCCGGCTTTAATAACAATGTTTCCTCAGGAAAAGACGAAATGATAGAGAGGCGGACAGCGAAAGCCGGGAGACCGACTCCCCCTGCTACCCCCGCCAGGACAAACAGGCGAAAACGGCGCTCCGTCCCGTTTGATTTTGACGTTCGCAATCTTTCCCGGCGTTCAGGCACCAGAGGCAAGCATACATCCACACTATCGGGTAGGTAATAAAACCCAAAACAAAAAGGGCATTCCCTCATAATTTGAGAGAATGCCCTTTTTTAACTCAGAAATAAATATAAGCTAAACAACAGTGACATTTGCTGCAGATGGACCTTTTGGGCCCTGTTCTATGTCAAAGGTAACTCGGTCGCCTTCGTTGAGGGTTTTGAAACCGCTTGCATTAATGGCTGAATGATGGACAAATACATCCGCGCCATCTTCCTGCTCAATAAATCCAAAACCTTTGCTGTCATTAAACCATTTTACAATTCCATTCGCCATCGTG
>JAFDHS010000071.1 GCA_019308655.1 Deltaproteobacteria bacterium | reverse complement strand
CGAATTTGGGAACCGGTTGAAAAAAAATGTAAAAGAAATAGAGGCGTCCCTTCCCTGGGGCTATAAACTCGATTTTGCCACATTTCAGCCCGATCTTATCCGCAAATCCGTCAAGGGGATGGTGGTCAATGTGATCCAGAGTGTAGGCATTGTGCTGCTAATGGTCATGCTGCTGCTTGGGTTCAGGACCGGTTTGATTGTCGGCTCATTCATTCCCCTTGTGATGCTCTTCGGCATTGTGATGATGAGTGTGTTCAATATAGAGATGCAACGCATGTCACTGGCTACGATGATTATCGCATTGGGCATGTTTGTGGATAACGCCATTGTCGTGGCCGATGATATCAAGGTGAACCTGGAAAGTGGAATAAATCGCAAGGATGCAGTTTTAAAAACAGGAGGGTCGCTTGCACTTCCGTTGCTGACCAGTACGCTCACAACTATTTTTGCCTTTGGACCCATTCTCCTTCAAGTCGGATCAACGGGTGACTATACCGCATCTCTGGGATCCGTCATGATTATTTTGCTCATGGGATCATGGTTCTTGTCCATGTTTTCCTCCACCAGCATGTGCTACTGGTTTATGAAGGTTAAGCCGGTTGCCGGCAGCAACAAGAACAAAGAGACTGATCCGTATCAGGGCAAATTTTATCGGATCTATGGTAAAATTCTGGAAATGTCTCTGCGCAAGCCTTTACTTGTAGTGGTCCTGGCGGGCACTGCATTTGCTGTTGCAGCATATGGGTTTACTTTTTTACCCCAAGCCTTTTTTCCAAGCGGGGATCGAAACCAGTATCTGATCTATCTCGACCTCCCTGCCGGGACCCGTATCGAGGAGACCGACAGGACGGTGCGGGAGTTTAACGTCTGGCTGCAGGACAAAAAGGAAAACCCGGAAATCACCGGAACAATTGCCTATGTAGGAAACGGCGGACCCCGTTTTTTTCTTTCACTGGCACCGGTAGATCCTGATCCGAACAATGCGTTTGTAATCGTCAATACACAAACAAGCAAGCAGGTACCTGAACTTGTCCGGCGCTCGCGTCAATATCTGCTGAATAACTTTCCCAATGTTCGCGGAAGGGTCATGGCCATGTGGCTGGGAGCCAGTGAAACCGGACTGGTGGAAATCCGACTCAGTGGTCCTGATACGGAAGTACTTTGGCAGCAAGCCGAACAATTAATGGCAGGGCTTAGAAAAATACCCGGCACCATAGATATCAAACAGGATTGGAACAACCGGGTGTTTACAACCATGATCGAGGTTGATCAACAACGTGCCCGCCGTGCCGGAGTGACATCACAGAATGTGGCCGATTCCATTGCCTACTTTATTGACGGTACGACCGTAACCGATTATTACCCGGGTAATGTCGAAATCCCGATCGTTGGGCGCGGCATTAAGACTGAACGGAATTCCGTGTCCAACCTGCCGACCCTTGGCATCTATTCGCCATCCGGCAAAACCAGCGTTCCCCTCAATCAGGTTGCCGACATATACGGCATAGGAGAACTGAACCGCATTGTTCGCTACAATCAGGAGCGCACCATAACGGTCAGCGCCAAGAGCCAGGTACTCAAGGCTTCCGAACTTTTTGACAAACTCAGGCCGACACTTGACAAGATGGAGTTTCCTAAAAACCACTATTGGGAAATCGGGGGCGAACTGGAGGACTCTGCCAAAGCCCAAAAGAAATTGGCCAAATGGATGCCGGCATGCCTCGGCGGCATGATATTCTTACTGGTATGGCAGTTCAACTCCTTCAGGCGGGCAGGTATTATTATGCTTACAATGCCCCTTGTCCTTGTCGGAACCGTAGTCGGCCTGGCTGTTATGCAGGCAGACTTCGGATTTATGGTCATCCTCGGACTTTTAGCTCTGGCCGGATCAATCGTAAACAACGGTATCGTAATGATCGACAAAATCGAAGAGAACAGGCGCAACGGACTGACGGACTATGATGCGGTGGTCAATTCGGCCATCAGCCGGTTCAGACCGATACTGCTCTCGGTTTCAACAACCATGCTTGGATTCTCACCGCTGATTATCTACCACGACCCGCTCTTTTACGGCATGGCATGCGTCATGTTCTTCGGTCTGGGGATAGGCAGTTTATTTACACTTAACTATGTTCCAGCACTTTATGCTCTCTTTTTCCGGGTTAAACCTCCTGTTAAGAAACATATAAATGCCTGACGGCTGATAAGCGAGTTAAACATCCGGATGCGAAACCCAACAATGGCCTGCTGAAAACACAAGGAGCAGTAACATGCTAAAGTACTATCTCATCTTTGGATCAATTATCAGTTTTGCAAAAAAGAGGCTGTTTAAATACATATCAGGTCCGGCGATGTTGGCTTTACTGTTTGCCGGATGCGCGGTCGGGCCGGATTATATCAAGCCCCAAGTACGTCAGCCTCAGAAATGGATCGAGAAAAACGATCCGGCCATCAAAAGTGAACCGGCGGATTTTGGCCGGTGGTGGACCGTATTCGATGATCCGGCCCTTAATACGCTCATCGAAAAGGCTTACCAACAGAACCTTTCTCTTCAAATCGCAGGGATCAGAATCCTGGAAGCCCGTGCTCAATTAGGCATCGCTGCTGGAAATCTCTACCCGCAATCACAATCAGTGGGGGGAGGATACACCTACACGGACATAAGCAAAAACACTGCAAATACCGCCCCGGGTGCCGACTTTCATTACGGTGATATTGATTTAGGATTTGATGCCGCCTGGGAACTGGACTTCTGGGGTAAATTCCGCCGTGCCGTCGAATCCGACATCGGCAACCTGGAAGCTTCAATTGCAAGCTATGACGACATCCTGGTGACCCTCACCGCTGAGGTAGCCCGTACGTATATCCTGATTCAAACCCTTGAGGCCCGTCTGGCAATTGCAAAAGAGAACGTAAAAATTCAGGAACAGTCCCTTCAAATCACCGAAGTACGCTTCAATGAAGGAGACATCACCGAACTGGACGTGCAACAGGCCAAGGCGCTTTTACGGGACACTCAAGCTACGATTCCCCGGCTGGAAGTCAGTCTGCGTCAGTCAAACAACGGACTTGCCATTCTGCTGGGGACCCTTCCCGGTGAACTCAAGGAGATACTCAACGCGCCAAAGTCTATTCCGACGATACCTGCCGAGGTGGGCGTCGGTGTGCCGGCGGAATTACTGCGCCGGCGCCCGGATATCCGCTTTGCAGAGCGTAAACTCACTGCCCAGAGCGCCCTGATCGGAGTGGCGAAGGCAGACCTTTATCCCCATTTTTCTCTTTTCGGTTCCATCGGGTTACGGGCCGGCGATTCAGATATTACGGCAGCAGGTTTTCCCGGCGGCAGCTCCTTCAGCGACCTGTGGGATTCCGACAGCATCGAATTCTTCGGCGGTCCTGCTTTTACCTGGGACATCCTTAACTACGGACGCATCAAAAACAGGGTTCGTGTTCAGGATGCCCGCTTTCAGCAATTAACTGTCAATTACCAGGACACCGTACTCAGGGCTGCTCAGGAAGTGGAAGACGCTATGGTCGGTTTTTTGCGAACACAGGAAGAAGTAGAATTCTTATCGGAAAGCGTAAAAGCAGCCACGCGTTCGGTTGATCTTTCCATGATTCAGTACCGGGAAGGACTGGTAGATTATCAGCGGGTGCTTGATACACAACGATTTCAGGCCCAGGAGCAAGACCTCCTGACCGAAACCAGAGGATCTGTTCTCCTGAATTTGATTGCCATGTACAAAGCCCTGGGCGGTGGATGGCAGATCCGTGCCGGGAAGGACTTTGTCCCGGAGGAGACTAAAAAGGAAATGAGCGGCCGGACGAATTGGGGGACCCTGCTTTCTCCGGAGAAGCTGGAAACTCCAACTGCTGAAGAAAGCAGAAAGAAGTGGCAGCGTCCGGATTGGTAATACGTCTACGTTACTTTTTTTCAAGGGACTGAGATATGTGAATCCCAACCAGCCTGGCCACCAGTACGGTCAAATAAATCTGACCGATGACCGCCTCCAGATAAGTAAAGGAACGTGCAATGGCTGAAAGAGGGGAAATGTCCCCATATCCCAAAGTCGTCAAGGTGACAAAGCTGAAATAGCTAAAAAGGGAGCGGCTTTCCTGAAAACCGGTGGGTTGAATAGTAAATGCTCCCGGTTGCAGATTCATGAGAATCCTGAAAAGAAAAGCCCAGATTATACCGATAAACAGATAAACGATTATGGCGCCATAAATAACATCAGGGGTCACCTCTTTGGCTTTCATGACGGTGGATAAAATAAGAACGACCAGATAGGTCATGAACAATATCCCGAAAAAATCGCCTGCTATTACCAAAAACGGTTTAGGGACAAACTCATTAACCCATAATGATATCACCATGGGAAGGGCCAGAGAAACTGCAAAAACAGCAACATGTTTCCGTTGACTTACAGAGTATATTCCCGAAATAAGTATAGCGGTTATAAAGATACTCATCAGGATACTGATACCGGGAAAATTCTGCAAAAGAGGGGCGATGAACAAATAACAGAAAATGCAAAAAAGCAGGGCCGTAAATCTGCCATGAAAGTATTTTTCAAAAATCAAATTATTTTCCTCCTATTTGGCCGTAACATTCTCCGGAATAAGCGTTGCTTGATGGATTTACCGTCCTGACATTCCCCCTGAAATCTATAATAAAGTATAAAAAACCGAGTCTGTTTTGTCCATGAGGGAAACGCCTCATTTTAACGGGAAAATCCCCCCTCTTTTAAGGGACTCAGCAAAACATAGCCAATGGACATTTTTTTATACTGATTATTTAAACAATTACATATAATTGTGAAAACAATTACTTAATTCCTGATCTAAAGGCTTCCCTCTCCATCCTGTCATCAGATTATTTTTTATTATAATCACCTGATAATTTTATCAAAAAATAAATATTTCATTTCATTCTTGAATTCAGCTTATTCCGGCACACCGTTTGCTTATATCAACTTCAAGCCCGGAAAAACCGTGAAAGTAGAAGTTTTTGTGATCGGCATTTTTTAACAAAAGCTAAAAAAAGGAGAAGGAAATGAAAAAAAAATTGGGTTTTGAAATTGCAATGGTTTTTTTTGCACTGATTTGTGTTGTCTGTATCGGCCTCCCATCAACCTCCTCGGCTGCAGGTCCTGAGCTCAGTGTCGGTGCCGGAGCGGCATTTGTTCCTGAATTCGAGGGTTCAGAAGATTATGAAGCTTTCCCGGCCTTGTTTTTTTCAGCAAAATGGCCGAGTGGATATTTCATCAAACTGTCCGGAAATGCCATTCGAGCCAATCTTGCCCCAAGTGAGGTTTGGCACGTGGGACCTGTCCTGCAGTATCGCAAAAAACGGGATGACGATGTGGACAGCAAACCGGTTTCACGCATGCGCGAAATTGATGAGACCGTCGAAGGCGGGCTGTTTTTGGGTTTTGAAATCGACAACTGGGATGCCAGCTTTCAGTGGGTAGCTGACCTGTCCGATGAGCATGATGGATCTCTGGCCACTCTCGCCGGCGGCTACTCCTTCCGAATGCCCCAAATGACCATCCGGATCGGGGTCTCCAGCACCTATGCCGACGATGACTACATGGAAACCTATTTTTCCGTCGATGCCAAAGACGCCATCCGAAGTGGTTTGCCGAAATACAGCGCAGATTCAGGCATAAAGGATATCGGCGTAGACCTGACACTCCGCTACGCCATGAACGACAAGTGGGATCTCATGGGGCTTCTGGACTACAC
>JAFDHS010000070.1 GCA_019308655.1 Deltaproteobacteria bacterium | reverse complement strand
CTGTTCTCAAAATTCTGGCCGAATCTGATTCACACCCAAGCGCGGAACATATTTATGAGCAGGTAAAAGTCGATTTTCCCATGACCAGCCTGGCGACAATTTATAAAACATTGACATTGCTTAAAGAAATTAGAGAAGTGCTCGAAATTTCAATTGGTGATGATCACAATCACTATGATGGGAGACGGCCTTATCCCCATCCCCATTTGATCTGCAATGCGTGTAAAAAAATTATAGATGCAGACATGGTTGATTTGAGCAAGGTATCTCAACATCTGGCAAAAAAAACCGGATACCGGATAACAAACTATCAAATTAACTTTTTTGGTATATGTCCTTTATGTCAGAATAAGGGGTGAATGGAAGTTTTTTAATATTTTTTTTGCCTTTTAAAGGATAATGATTATTATCTAACATAGGTTGTTTTGAGATAGTCTACCAATTTTATTTCTTTGGGGGAGGTGGTAACCATGGGCGTCAGAGATTTTCATTATAAGACATCCGTAACCCGTTCGTATGTGCAGGAATTTTACCTGCGCAGCTGAGTAGGATTGGGTCACTTATGTTTAAAGCGAATATAACATGTCAACACACCGTATTATTTATATTAATTATGAGGAGGAACCTCAAATGGCTGAGAAACAAATCAAGGCAAAAAAATTGGCTGATCCCGTAGCAGCGTCATATGATGTCGCAAGCCAAAAAATGATCAAACGTGCTCAGGAACTGGGCGTTGAGACGATTTTTGACAGGGCCGCAAACATGAAGCCCTGTAGCATCGGAGCTGGTGGAACGTGCTGTAAAAACTGTTCCATGGGTCCGTGCCGCCTGCCCCTTCCCAAGGGCGGAATTGAAGGTAAGGATGAAAGAAAAGGTCTTTGCGGCGCAACCGCAAATACCATCGCAGCCCGTAACTTTATCCGAATGATTGCCGGCGGTGCCGCGGCTCACTCCGATCACGGACGTGGTGTGGCAGAGGTCTTTATGGCTGCTGCCAAAAAAAAGACCGACGTATACAAAATCAAGGATACCACAAAGCTTCTGGCCGTAGCGGCGGATCTGGGTATCGCAACAACCGAAGAGGTCGATGGCGAACAGGTCCAGCGTGATATCGATGTCATTGCCGTGGAAACGGCTGAAACGGCGCTGAATGAGTGGGGCAAATCCGAGGGTGAACTCCTCTATGCTAAAAATAAAGCACCGGCAGCCCTTTATGAAACCTGGAAGAAAAACGGAGTGGTTCCCAGAAATATCGACAGGGAGATTGTCGAAATCATGCACCGGACCCATATCGGCGTAGACCAGAATTACCAGAACCTGATGAAACAGGGTACCCGTGCGGCCATCGCGGACGGCTGGGGCGGTTCCATGCTGGCCACCGATCTTCAGGACATCCTCTTCGGCACACCCTATCCGGTTGCGTCAGAGGCGAATCTGGGTGTTATGAAGAAAGATATGGTCAACCTTGTCATTCATGGCCATGAGCCCATTCTTTCCGAAGTTATCGTAGCGGTCGCCCAGACCCAGGAAATGATCGACTATGCCAAAGAGAAAGGCGCCAACGGCATTCAGCTCTCCGGCATCTGCTGTACGGGTAATGAACTCGTCCAGCGTCACGGTGTTCCCCTTTGCGGTACGTTTTTGCAGCAGGAACTGGCCATCATAACCGGTGCCTGTGATGCCATGGTCGTTGATATTCAGTGCATCATGCAGAATATTGCAAACGTTGCCAATTGTTTCCACACCAAACTCATTACCACCCATCCCATAGCAAGAATGGAGCAGGACCTGGAAGAGGGAAATGTCGTTCATATTGAGTTTGACGAGCATCACGCACTTAGAGATGCCAAAACGATCGTCAAGATGGCCATCGACAACTTTACCAACAGAAAAGCCGAAGTGATGATTCCCGAAGAGAAATCGCCTATCGTTGCCGGTTTTGGCGTGGAATCCATTAAATATCACTTGGGCGGTGCTTTCCGCGGCTCCTATTACACCCTGAACGACAACATTATCAACGGCAGGATCAGAGGTGTTGCCGGTGTTGTCGGTTGTAACAACGCCAGGACGCGTCATAATGAAGGCCACATCGAAGTGGTAAAAGAACTGATAAAGAACGATGTGCTTGTCCTGACCACAGGCTGTAATGCCATCGCCTGTGCCATGGAAGGTCTTTTAACACCGGAATCAGCCGCTGTTTATTGCGGTCCCGGTCTGGCCGAGGTTTGTGAAACAGTGGGTATTCCGCCGGTCCTCCATCTGGGTTCATGTGTTGATAACTCCAGAATTCTGCTGGCCGCTGCCGAGGTGGTTAAAGCTGGCGGTTTGGGTAATGATATCAGAGATTTGCCTGTTGCAGGAAGTGCGCCTGAATGGATGAGTGAAAAGGCCATAAGTATCGGCCACTACTTTGTTGTTTCAGGTGTCTACACGGTTTTCGGCGTTACTATGCCGACATCCGGCGCTCCCGTATTCCAGGATTACCTTTTTAATGGATATGAAAAACTCTACGGTGGAATGTGGGATTTTGAGATAGATCCGATCAAGCATGCCCATAAGATGATCGCCCATATTGATAAGAAGCGTAAAGAACTCGGCATTGATAAGGCCAGGGAAAGAGTTCTCATGGATATGTCGGATCGACAGGCGCTTGATTAACAGGTTAAAAATCTTTTTATAAATGAAAAGCGTTTTTAATCACAATCTGATCATATAATCTTTGGAACGGGTTGGGTGCAGTTGGACCGAACCCGCTCCATTCACACTTTCCTTCTTTGATCCTCTGTCTTTTCAAAAACTCCAGGTAATCCATATAGGTAATTTCTCCATACTTTTTGACAAATTACCAATAATATAAAAAACTATTTAAAAAGATTAGAAATAAAATCTTTTGTTTTTTGAAGCAGGCTTTTTTTGATGTGAATCTTCAGATAAAGATCACCGGCTTTTCCTCCACCTTTTCCATCTTCACCCATTCCACCCAGTCGAATCCGCTGTCCTTCTCTGACGCCTATCGGGATTTTAACAATCAGCTTCTTGGATTTCTTTTTCAGAAAATAGGCAAAGGGTCCTCCCTCTTGGGCCTGAAGAGGGGTCAGATGAATGACATCTTCAATATCCATTCCATTTTCCGGTAATTGAACCCCGCTGAATTTTTTAAAAACATATCGGGACAGTTTGGCAATATTTCCCCCCTTATGAATTTGGGTTTGATTTGGATCCGTTGTCTGGGACCGACCGGAGAAAACAAATCCTTTTGCGAAATAGCCCGGTTTTTTAAATTCAAAAGTTTGGTATCCCTGGCCGTAAAATTCCTTAAAAATATCCTCGTATCCCCTGAAACCGAATGCTTTGGTCATTTCTTCAAAAATATTAAGAATATCTGAACCACTGAAAATGTCCTGCTCGGAATGGGTCCTTCTAAACTTACTATAGGCAAAAGGCCCGAATTCCTGTCTCAAGGAATCATATTCACGCTTTTTTTCCGGATTTGAAAGGACAGCGTAGGCCTCGTTGATCGCTTTCATCTTTTCAATATTTTCCGGATTTTCTTTGTTTTGATCCGGATGATATTTAAAGGCCAGTTCACGGTATGCTTCCTTGATCTGTTTTGGTCCGTCATTTTGTTCTACGCCCAAAATCCGGTAATAATCTTTTTGTTCCATGATGCTCATTCCTTAGTCATTTTATGACTTTTATTATCTGATTAAATAGATTATAATTTTTATTTTTCAAAAAACGTATAGACGCGTAAGAATTCTTTCATCATAATCCGGTTTTACCCAGCAAGACAGTTCAACGAGGAGACAACATGAAGAGGCATTGGTTAACTTATGAGCGGGCAAAAGAAAAACATCCTGATTGTTATATTGATTTAAAATCCATACCCATTGATGCAAGTTATCCGAATCATGAACATGTTCCTGTTGCAACAGCGCCTGCCATATTGGTCTGGCCGGATAAAATTTCATCTCAAAACGATGACAAAGGGACGAATTGCATAGAAATTTACTGGTTAAGAGATCAAGACTAAATCGTCTTATTTTAACCAGTCTATGGTTTTCTTTACAATTTCGTCATATACTTTTTGCTGTGTTTTCTCCTTCGATTTCGGCAGGTCGAAAGAATGATTTCCCCCATCGATGGTCTCCAGATTCGATGCCGGACCCAATCGAGCCAATACATTCTTTAGAAGTTGAATATCGCACAAAGGATCTCTGGTTCCGGCAAAAAAGAGCATGGGAATTTTTATGGGGTAAAGATGGACGTCTCTTATTTTATCCTTTTTCCCCGGTGCATGAAGGGGGTAACCCAGAAAGATGAGGCTATCTACAGGCAAAAGTCCGTCAGCCACCATTTGGGAAGCTACGCGACCGCCCATGGATTTCCCGGCGGCAACAATTTTATCCGGCCTGTATGTTGGATCTTCTTTAAGAAACCGGTAAACGGACTGCCATGTCAGAACCAATTTTTTCTGACTGTCCGGTGACTTTCGACCTTTTTCCCTATAAAGGAAATTAAAGCGTAAGGTCAGATACCCCACTGATGCAAGTCCCTTTGAGAATGAAACAATGAGGGGGCTTTCCATATCATTATTGGCTCCGTGGGCTATAATTATACCTGTCCCCTCCCCCGTCCGATACGCGGGTGGAACGGAAATTATACCTGATACGGATTCGTTGTCCTGTACCGGGATGGATACTTTTTTGCTTATCATAAAGAACTCCCCCCAAGATCATCAAATCACATTTTTTGTTTTTCTTTGTTCCACATGAGGTGTGCGCTTCTACTTTAATGCCGTATAAAAATTTTGCAATGAAAAAATAAGACAATTATGGTAAGTAAGAGCTCTTAATATGTCATCATTATTGGAAAGCTTTATTATATATCAATATTCAAGGAGAGGATAATGGACAAAACGGATAAACCGACTGAGGAAGATAAAGGGACGACTTGTCAAGCCGGCGGAGGCACAACTTTTTTTGATGAATGCAGGACACGTTTGGGGATGTTGATTATTCAGGCAAAAATGAGCCTCGATACGGAGAAATATCCTATGGAAGGGGAAAAAAGAAAAGAAGGTTTTGAAAGGAACATCGAATGGTTTGAGAAAAATGTACTTGGATATAAAGTAGATATCCCTGTTTTCTTTTCAAAGAAAAAATAATGTGTTACAAGCAAAATATTGTAAGGTTATAAAGCCCTTAATTTGCAAATAAAAGCGAATCAGGGCTTTATAAAGATAAACTATGGCTGGAATGACTTATTAAAATTTACGCTCAGATCAAATTATAAACGGGGATCAATATGTCCAGGGCCCCCGCATTCCGGAAGATAGCACGAAATATTTTTAAATTCGCACTTTGCTTTGCATTCGGGACAGGTGTCGGGTGGAGTCGATGCGGTCATGGTAAAACCACACTCGGAACATTTCCAGTACGTAAGACCGCATTCCGGGCAAATATCTCCGGTAAATTTACCTGAAGCTTTATAACCGCAGTGTGCACATACCCATTTTTCTTCTTTTTTTTCCATCTTAAAGTACCTCCTGATTTTTCAATTGAGAAAATGCAAATTTTTCCATCGAAATGTCAAGGATCAAAGAGTAAAATCCTTCGCAAACTTTGATGAATTTATATAATTTCCGTTTTATTCCTAAACCAGAAAAAGTTCCGGAAAGGAAAGCGTTTTTTCAAAACGGATTCGGCATACGCCTCAAAGCCTTCCTGATGGTCCTGCATATGCATAGTTTTAATGGCCAGCGGTGTTGTTGCAGGAGACTTCCATGCTTTTATCGGCTTTAATGTTTTTCTTTTGAAAAATTCGGTATTCACGAGAAAATTAATGTCACCCTGGACAGGCTCGAAATAGATATAGCCTTTTTTTACGGCTACAGGCATGTTTAAACCATGTTTTTTGAGCATTGACCAGGATTCATAGGGTTTAGGGTAATGATTGAAATTTTTGTTAAGATAATTTATTTCATGATTTTTTATGCCGTTAAGCTGAAACGCCTCGATCATCACGTTTCTTCCAAGGAGACTGTCAAAAGCGGCCATTCCACCCTTTTGAGGGTGTTCAGGGTCGTTGCTGACAATCTCCATAAGCATTCTGCAGCCTTGACGGGACTTTTTTAATGCAAAGGCCAGACTCTCATAATCTATGGAACCGGTAAGATAATCCAGGTCTTCAATATTATAAGATATTTTGTCGTCCATACTTTTCAGGATGTTCCCAAATTCATCGCTTTTGAGATAGGTCTTCCGACCCTTTGTATCCATCCTGAAAATCTGATCATCCATGGTTTGCTGCATGACCATTTGTCCGTGGTTATGGAGGCGTTTGGGCGCGTTTATGTCATAAAAGGCTTCACCGGTTTCTACATTTATGCCATGGTATGCTTTTTGAACCATAAACAATACATTTTTCCTGTCAAAGCCAAAAAAACCGTATTTGACAAACTCATCAATGATCTTGTCAGCAGCAGCTTCGTTAAGCACAATAAGCATTTTTTGTTTTGAAAGAACTTTTTCCGGATCGTAACCGTGTTCTTTTGCAAGTTTATAAATATCAAATGAAAACTGCAGCATATGTCTTGTGCCAAGAGACAGAGGCAATAAATCTTCCGGGCAGCAGTCCGCTCTTTCCAGAGCCTCCTTGGTCAAAACACGGGACCCTCTTTCCATGGTCATGATTTGAGCAATTTTTTCCACCGGCAGGTCTCGGGTAATATTAATCAGGTATTTTGTGCCGAGACCCAGCCGTGTTGCCTCACCGGCAGCAGCGTGTTCTGAAAAAAATCTACCCTCAAGAATACATTTTTGCGCTCTTTTAAGATCTGAATCCGTCAACGAATCTTGATCCAGTATGGATATATTTTGGGGTTGTTCTATGAAATCTATATTTTTATAGAGATTTATATAGGGTTCATTCTTTTTAACTTCAGGGAGACAACAATAAG